>JAICJW010000537.1 GCA_025928215.1 Chloroflexia bacterium
GCCCCCGCGCGGCCATCGCGCGCGTCCGCGCCGGATCATTGAGCGCATCGAGGATCGCCGCTGCCATCGCGGGCGGGTCCTTCGGCGGCACGAGCCAGCCCGTCTCGCCATCCACGATCAGATCTGGCTGGCCGCCGACATTCGTCGCGATCACGGGGATGCCGAGCAGTTGCGCCTCCACCGCCGTCCCTGCCACTCCTTCGGTGTGCGAGGGCTGCACGGCGATGTCGAAATCGGGCAGCAGTTCGGGTACATCGGCGCGCATGCCGAGGAAGTGCACGCGGTCGCCGCACATTGCCCGACCGTAGGCACGCACGCGCTCCTCGTAGGCATGCGCGCCATCCCAGCCGCCGCCGACGAAGACGCCCCTCACGTCGGGCCGCTTCTTCAGGACGATGGCGAGCGCGTCAATCAAATCCTCATGCCCCTTCAGGCCGCGCCGCTGGAGCAAATAGCGCTTCGGCGCGTACATGATGCCGACCATTCCGACGAGTGACACGCCGTCCGGGATGCCGAACTCGCGGCGGATTTTGCCCTTCGGGTGGTAGACGTGATCTTCCAGGTCCACGCCGTAATCCGAGACGAAGAGGCGGTCATCGGTGATGCCGGACTGGCGGTAGCGGTCACAAATCGAGTGGCAGGTGCCGATCCAGTAATCCCGTGGCCCCGCCGTGGCGATCTCGGCGCGGCGGAAGAAGGCGTGCTCCAGATGAAGCGGCCCCGGCACCTGAAAGACGCGCGGAATCGGGTGCTTCCTGCCGAGCGCGAGCCGCGCCGTCAGCGTTGTGCCGACGTAGTAACTGTGGATGATGTCCGGCTGCAACTCCTCGACGAGGGCGCGCAATTGCTTGAAGCGTGCCGGACTGAGCCAGGGCTGCATGATCGGGAAATCCGTCTCCATCGGATGAACGGTGACGCCCGCCGCCTCGTACTCCGCGAGGCGTGGCCCCCCGGCGGGCGCGGCAAGGTGCGCCTCGACGCCGAGCCGGACATGGTCGCGCGTCTGCCGCACCGCCCACGGCCCCCCGACCGATGTTTTCGCCAGATAGAGGACTTTCACCGCACCGTTCTTACCGCTTGGCATCGTCGTTCTCTTCTTCTTTCTATCAATGGCGCTGATACGCTGTTACCGGCATCATGCCGTGACATCCGGCCCCTGCCATCGCGCTGCGCCCATGCTTCGGTGCGTTCCCGCAGCGCGTGGTAAAACGTAGTGCGGCGGGCGCGCAGTTCATCCTCCCCGTAGTCATGCGCGCGAGCGAGGTTGCGGGCGGACATCCGCGCCATGCGGGCCGGGTCGGTGATGACCGCGTGGATCGCCGCCGCGAGCGCCGTGACATCACCGGGCGGCACCATATCCTCGGCGGGCAGCAACTCCGGGATGCCGCCCATCGTCGAGCCGAGGCATGGCAGGCCGCGCGCCATCGCCTCGATCAAGGCGCGTGGCATCCCCTCGGTGCGGGAGGGCATGCAGAAGAGGTCCGCCGCGTCCAGTTCCGCGCGCACGGCGGCCCCGGCGGTCAGTTGCCCCCGGAAGACGACGCGATCCGTCATGCCGAGCGCAGCGGCGCGTGCCGTGAGTTCAGCCCGGTGCTTGCCGTCTCCGACGAGGACCAGCCGGAGGTCCAGCCCCTCCTTGACCAGTCGCGCGACGGCGTCAATCTGCACGTCCGGCGCTTTGTACATCTGCGCCAGCGAGCCGACGGTGACGAGCGTGTATCTCCCCTCGTGGCGTGGCGGGCGCGGTGTGGGAACGAACGTCCCCCCGGCGAGTTCAACATCCGAGTAATAGGTCGTGAACGCTGCCTGCGCGGGCGGATAGCGGCGTTGGAGGGCGTGTTCGGTGACGTAGCCCGTCGCCGCCGCGCCCGCGCAGAGCCGCCGCATTTTCTTCGGGAACCACCAGCGGAAGAAGGGGCGCAAGGGGTGCCGCACCGCGCCGGGCGCGAAGACATCGAAGGGATCGCCGAGCACTTCGACGCCGTACGGGTGGCCGCTACGCCGCAGGGCCGGTTCGATCTGGCCGGCAATCGCCGAGGGGGCGCGGAAAATCACCGCGTCCTCCGGCCCGACCGCCGCCACCGCCGCCGCCGTGAGCCGCCGCCGCTGGCGGAGATACTGCCACGGGCCGATGTAGAACGGCAGCGCGGCGAACGAGACGCCGTCGCCGTCCGCCCGCTGCCACGTCTCCGGCACACTGCCGACTTCGCGCAGCCGCGCGACGACCGTGACCGCATCGAAGACCGCCAGATAGCGGGACCAGAAGGGGCGCGCGAACATCGTCTGCGTCCAGATCGCGCCGTCCGGTGTCCGGTCGAAGCGGTGCTCGATGGAGACGACGCATTTCA
>JAICJW010000273.1 GCA_025928215.1 Chloroflexia bacterium
GGCACGCCCTTCCGCCGCGCCGTCGAGGAGGGGCTGATTGATCCGCGCCGCTCATTTCAGGCCGGAATGCGCGGCTCGCTCTATGGCCCGTCCGATTATCAGGACGCGCGCGCGATGGGCTTCACGCTCTGGCCGATGGAGGATGTGCGGCGGCAGGGCTGGGCGGCGACGCACGCCGCGATTCGGGATGTCGTCGGCAGCGGCCCGGTCTTTCTCACCTACGACATAGACTTCGTGGACCCGACCTACGCACCCGGCACCGGCACGCCCGAAGTTGGCGGGCCAACATCGTGGGAGGCGCTGCTTGCGGTGCGCGGCCTCGTCGGGTTGGAGATCGTCGCGGCGGACTGCGTCGAAGTACTGCCTGCCTTCGATCCGACGCAGACGACGGCAATGCTCGCCGCCAACGTCATTTATGAGATGCTCGCGCTGATCGCCCGTAACCGAAAGGACACCGCACGCCCATGAGCACGACCACGATCCCCGATTTCACTGGGCAGGCTCCCCGTGCCTACCTGACGATCCACCCCGGCGAGGCGGACACGGTGGAAATGTCGCGCGGGCAATACATCCAGGTGACGGATTCGAACGGCGGGCAAACCGCGCCCTTCTGCGCCTTCCGGCTCGGATATATGGAGGAATATCTCTCCACCAGCCAGACGATCGTGCATACCGGCAGCATCATGTTGCAGCAGGGCCAGACGCTTTACTCGAACCTGGGGAACGCGATGCTTGAGGTGATACAGGACGGCGTCGGGCGGCACGATCTCCTCTTACCCGCTGATGATGCACGTTTCTACATCACGCGCGGCGTCACCGCCTCGCACCAGACGACACGGGACGCGCTCGCGATCGCGCTCCAGAAGTACGATGTCGGCTACGACCGTGTACCCGATCCGATCAACCTCTTTCAGCACGTCGGCTTTAAGGAGCGGGGCGCATGGGAGTTCCGTCCGCCCCTCTCCGAGCGGGACGACAGCATCCTCTTCCGCGCTGAGATGGATCTCGTGATTTGCGTCGCTTCCAGCGCGGACGACATCACCGACCGCAACAACCACACCCTGACCGACATCGTCGCGCGCGTCTTCTTGGGGTAAACTTGGATGAGCAATGCGCAATACGTAGGGGCGTACAGCCGTGCGCCTGACATTGGGAGGGTCACATGGACGAGCAAGATATGGATGTCTTCGAGCACGACGAGGAAATGCCGGGCGGTGCGCGGTCGCGGCAAGCGCGGATGGACGCGATGCGCCAGCGCGCGTCCGAGCGGATGGACGAGGCGCAGCGGCAGGCGATGGTGATTCCCCGTAAAGTCGTCTCAGGGGCCATCGGCGCGCTGCCGGTACAGACGCGCGAGCATCTGCGCCAGGGCGCGCGGGAGAGCGTGCTGGCGGTGCAATCCTTCGTGGATGCGGTCAGTTCGGCGGGCCTTATGGCTGTGGATCGCCTGTTCGCGGACCCGCGCTCCCCGCAGGAGACTGCCCAACCGCGCCGCATCGTCATCGAGCGCGAGGAACCGCCTTCGGTCGTCTAAAGGTGGGCCTGAGGACGAAGGACTAAGTGGAGCCAGCATCTTCGTCCTTCGCCCTTCGTTTACATCTGGCGGACGCGCCGCGCCATCTCTTCATCAATCGTGCGGGGCCACTCGCGCTTCATGTCGTCGCGCACATCGAACTCGACCGTGCCGACGCGTTCGATCTCCAGCCGCAGATGATCGCCGTCCTGGATGGGGCTGAGGCCCTGGTGATTCGTGCCCGTCGCGACCACGTCGCCCGGTTCGAGTGTCAGAATGCTGGAGGCGAAGGCGATCAGGGCGGGAATTTTGTTCGCCATGTCGCTCGTATTGTAATCCTGACGCAGGTCGTCATTGACATACAGTTTGACATTGAGGTTGTGCGGGTCGGGTACCTCATCCGCCGTGACGAGCGCGGGGCCGATTGGGCCGAAGGTATCGAACGATTTGCCCAGCCGCGTCGAGTCGCGCGCGGAGATGTCCATGAAGCAGGTGTACGCTGCGACGTGCTTCATCGCGTCCGCCTCGGCGATCTGCGCGCCGCCCTTGCCGATCACGAAGGCGAGTTCCGCCTCATGGTGGAAGATACGCGCCGGGAACGGCGGCATGACAATCGTCCCGCCGGGGCTGAGAATGCTGGCGGGGGACTTGAGGAACATATCCAGTGGCACTTCGGAACGCGCGCCGCCCTCGGTGTAGTTCGCGAAGGCGCAGACGATCTTGCTCGGCTTCGGCACGGGTGCTTCCAGCGTCACCTCACTGACGGGGATGAACGGCCCCTTGTGCATCGCCTGCTGCAACGTGGGCCGCAGATCATCGAGGCCCGCGAGTAACCGACCCAGCCGCCCCTGCGTCGTGTTGTCCGCTCCATCCGGAATTTGCCCGTCAATGTTGATGACCTGATCGTTGACCCAGAGACCGATCTTCCCCGCGTCATATACCACAATCCGCATGTCGCACCGCTCCCTTCCGCTGCACTCTCCTATCGTTTCCCCGTGCGTCGCCGCCAGTCTACGCCCAAAGGGAAGCAATGAGCAATGAGGAGTTCGGAGTTCGAAGTTCGCGGTTCGGAGTAGATCATTCCTTCTTCGAACTTCGAACCTCTCCGGTATACTCTCCGCGCTGGTATCGAACCGTCACGGAAGGAGCAGACGTGAGTACGGACAATGAACGCTCGGACGCGGTGATCGCGGGGCTGGCGGAGATTAAGCCGGCGGTCGTGCCGATGCTGCCGTCCAGCACGCTGCGGCGCATCCTCGATTGGGTGATGGCGCAACCGGATATTCGCTCCTTCCCCGTCACGCGGGAAGAGGAGGCCATCGGCATCATGGGCGGCCTCGCGCTGACCGGGACGCCCGCCGTCCTCATCATGCAGGATAACGGCGTCGGCAACTTCCTCACCGCCCTGACGACCTTCCCGCAGGCATATCATTTGCCCTGCTTCATGCTGATCGCGCGGCGCGGCGGCATCAACGAGTACAACTCGATGATCCACCTGATCTCTGAGCGCGTCCCGGCGATTCTCGACGCCGCGAATATCCGCACCTTTCATCTTGACGCGATGACGCCGCTCGATCAATGGACGCGCACGGTCGTTAAGGGGTACGAGTTCGCACAGATCACGCACCGCCCTGTCGCGGTGCTCGTTAACCTGATGGGAGGCTGACCGATGGCGACGCTGTCACGCGCGGAAGCGCTGAAGATCATCAGCGAGGTCTTCCCGCACGAGCCAACGATTGTCACGCTCGGCGCGACGGTGCGCGAGCTGATCGCCACCGTCGGCAGGCGAGAGAACGACTTCTATGTCCTCGATAGCATGGGGTTGCCCGTCGCGATTGGTCTCGGTATCGCCCTCGGCAGGCAGGAGAACCCGGAGAAGGTCGTCGTTATCGAGGGCGACGGCGGCCTCTTGATGGGTCTCTCGTCGCTGACGACGGTCGGATTCCTCAAGCCGACAAATCTCGTGCTGCTCATCCTCGACAACGGCACGTACGCGAGCACCGGCGGCCAGCCAACCGCCGCGACGACGACCGATTTCGCCGCCGTCGCGGCGGGGTGCGGTATTCACGCCGCCACCGTGGACGATGACGCGGGGTTCCGCGCCGCGCTCGCCGATGCGAAAGCGGCGGACGGCCCGATGCTTATTCGCATGATGATTGACCAGCGGAGCATCAAGACGCCCTACCTGCTCGAAGACCCGATTCTGCTCTCCGCGCCGTTTCGGAAGTTGGTAGGGCGGGCCTAATCCCCCAGCCCCCTTCCCGCGAGGAAGGGGGCTGGGGGATAGGTTTCTCCCCACGCTCGTTGCTCATTGCTTCCCCGCATGCGAGACTGATTGGAGCGGAAATCGGTTGTGAGCGGGGGAAGTGTATGCGCATCAAGCGGTTGCAGCACGTCAGCATCGGCATCGAGGCGGGGCGGGAAGACGAGGCGCGCCGGTTCTACGGCGAGGCGTTGGGCCTCACGGAGAAGCCGCGCCCGATGGGGCTGAAGGATCGCGCCCTGATCTGGTATGACATCGGCGAGGATGAACACGAGATTCACCTGCTGCGCACCGACCCGGCGGAGTTCGGGCCGCCGCGCGCCGCCGATCACCTCTGCATCGAGGTGGACGACATCACGGCGATGCGGGCGCATTTCATGAACAAGGATGTGCCGATCCGGGAGACGAGCGTGATAGACAATCGCCCGCGCTTCTTCGTTGAGGACCCGTTCGGGAACTCCATCGAACTCGTGCAAATCACCGGCCCGTTCACGCCGGTAGATGAATAGGAGGGCGCGATGGCTGAGGGGAAATTGACGGGGCAGGTCGCCATCGTCACCGGCGCATCGAGCGGCATCGGGCGGGCGACGGCGTACGCGCTCGCGGATGAAGGGGCGATGGTCGCCATCGTCGCGCGCTCGGCGGATGTCATCAACGCGATGGCGGAGGAGATAAGCGGCAAGGGCGGCACGGCCATCGCCTATGCCGCCGATGTCGCGGACGCTGCCGCCGTCGCACGATTCGTCACGAATGTCATCCACGAGTGGGGGCGGATTGATCTGCTCTTCGCGAACGCGGGCGTCAATACGAAGCAACGCAATCTGCACGATATGTCCACCGAACAATGGGATCACGTCATTGATGTCAATCTGAATGGTGTCCTCTACTGTGTGCGAGAAGTGCTGCCGCAGATGCGCCAGCAGAAGCAAGGGACGATCATCACCCTCGCCAGCATGGCCGGGCGACACTCCGGCATCATGTCCGGCGTCGCGTATGGGGCGAGCAAAGCAGGCGCGGTCTCGCTCTCGCACAGTATCAATACCGAAGAGAAAGTTAACGGTATCCGCGCCACGGTGATCCTGCCCGGGGAGGTCGCGACGCCGATTCTCGATTATCGCCCGAACCCACCGAGCGCGGAGGCCCGCAAGGCGATGCTGCAACCGGAGGATGTCGCGGAAACGGTCGTCTTCATCGCCGGGTTGCCGCACCGCGTGACGATTGACGAGTTGTGGATCACGCCCACCGTGCAGCGCGCGCGTATTCCGGGCGAAGACACGCCGAAGGCCCAGCAATAGGAGCAGCCCCATGCCACAGAGCGCGGCGCTCGCCGCCTTCAACCCGACGACGGAGGAATTGGCGGAGAAACGCCGCCGTATCCGCGTGCTCCTCGATACTGAGGGGCTGGATGCGTTGCTCCTGACGCAGGAGTCGAGCGTCGCGTGGGTGACGGGTGGCGGCGCGACGCGTGTCTCGATCAGTGGCGGCTCGGACGCTCTCGCGTCGGTGCTGGTCACGCGGGACGAGGTCTATGTCCTCACTAATGCCATCGAAGCTCCCCGCATCGCGGCGGAGGAACTGCCGGGGCAGGGCGTGCACATGAAAGTCTATCCATGGGAGCAGGGCCGCGCCGGGGACCGGGCCGTGATTATTCAGGATGTCGTCGGCGATGGGAAGATCGGCGTGGACGCGTCCGTGGTGGGCCTCGAATCCGTCCGCGTCGTGCGCGATGCGGTGGTGCGGCTGCGTTCCAGCCTGCTCGAAGCGGAGATCGCGCGCTATCGCTGGCTCGCGCAGACCGCCGCCGCAATGCTCGAAGCCGCCGCCCGCGCCGTCCGCCCCGGCATGACCGAATTGCAGGTCGCCGCATCGTATGTCGGGCCGCTGATGGCATACGGTATTCAGGTGCCGGTCGCGCTCGTCGCGGCGGATGAGCGGATTGACCGCTTCCGCCACCCGCTCCCGACGGAGAACATCGTGCAACAGCGCGTTTTGCTCGTCGCAGGGGCGACGCGGTGGGGACTCAATGCGAGCGTGAGCCGCGCCGTCTGCTTCGGGCCGTTGCCGGACGATCTGCGCCAGAAGCAGCAAGAATGCGCGCGCGTTGATCTCGCCTTCACCCAGGCGACGAAGCCGGGCGCGACCGCAGGCGACATCTTCGCGGCGGGCGCGAAGGCGTACGCGGACGCGGGATTCCCCGGCGAATGGCGGTTGCACCATCAGGGGGGTGCGGCGGGCTACGCGGGGCGCGAATGGACAATCACCCCCGGCGGCACGGAGACGGTGCAGGAATCGCAATCCTTCGCCTACAACCCCTCGATCACCGGCACCAAAAGCGAGGATACCTTCGTCCTCCGCGCCGACGGCACGGCGGATTTCCTCTCCGTCACCGGCCAATGGCCCGCCGTCCCTGGCACCGAATCATCTTATCCCCGCCCCGCCATCCTTGAAATCA
>JAICJW010000055.1 GCA_025928215.1 Chloroflexia bacterium
GAGGAGATGGGGCGGTCGCACGGCTTCTGGTGGTCGCCGGACAGCCAACAGATCGCCTTCACCGAGGTGGACGAGACGCATATCCCCGTCTATCGCATCACCCATCAGGGCAAGGACGCAACCGGCGAAGGTGCGCAGGAAGATCACCGCTACCCCTTCGCCGGGATGCCGAATGCGAAGGTGCGGCTCGGTGTCGTCGCAGCGGACGGCGGCGCGCCGGTCTGGATGGACCTCGGCGCGGAGGACGACCAGTACCTGGCCCGCGTTGATTGGTTCCCGGACGGCACGTTGACCGCGCAGATCGAAAACCGGGGGCAGACCGCCCTCGATCTCGTCTGCTTCGATCTACGGACGGGTGCGCAGACGCGACTGCTGCGCGAGACGAGCGCTGTCTGGGTCAATCTCCACGACCTGCTCCGACCGTTGAACGATGGCGGCTTTCTCTGGGCGTCGGAGCATACCGGCTTCCAGCACCTGTACCGCTACGACCGGGGCGGCAATCGCTTAAACGCGATCACACACGGCGAGTGGATGGTGGACGGCATCGCCGGTGTGGACGAGGCGAACGGGTTGGTGTACGTCACCGGCACGCGCGACGGTCCGACCGAGCGGCATCTCTACGCCGTCTCGCTCGACGGTGGCGAGCCGCGCCGGATCACGGACGCACCCGGTATGCATGCCGTCATTACCGATCACGCGCTGCGGCGATTCGTGGACGTTCATCACAACACCGAGACGCCGCCGACCGTCACGCTCCGCGCACTCTCGGATGGCGCGACAATTCGCACGATGTACAACACGACCGATCCCCGCATTGCCCGGCTCGGCCTCCAACCGCCGGAACTGGTCACGCTACAGAGTCGCGATGGCGAAACACTCTACGGCGCGATCTATCGGCCACCGGCGCGGTTCGGCGCGGGGCCGTTCCCGACGATTGTCAGCGTCTACGGCGGCCCGCATGCCCAGCGGGTGCAGAACAGTTGGGGCATGACGGTGGACATGCGCGCGCAGTATCTCCGCGAGAACGGCTTTCTCGTCTTCGTTCTCGATAATCGGGGCAGCGCGCGCCGCGGGCTGGCCTTCGAGAGCCGCATCACGCATGACATGGGTAATCGGGAGGTACAGGATCAGGTGGACGGCGTGCGCTGGCTCGTCGGTCAGGGATTGGCCGATTCGGAGCGCGTCGGCATCTACGGCTGGAGTTACGGCGGCTATATGTCCGCGATGAGCCTGGCGCGGGCGCCGGAGACCTTCAAGGTCGCGGTGGCCGGCGCGCCGGTCACGCATTTCGATGGCTACGACACGCATTACACCGAGCGATACATGGGCACGCCGCAATCGAACCCACAAGGGTATGCGGAAAGCAGCGTCATGCACCATGTCCCGACGATGGCGGGCAAACTGCTGATCGTCCACGGCCTGATTGACGAGAATGTCCACTTCCGCCACACCGCGCGGCTAATTAACGCGCTGATCCGCGCCCGCAAACCGTACGACCTGCTGCTCTTCCCCGACGAGCGGCACATGCCGCGCAAGATCGAAGATCGCGTCTTCATGGAGGAGCAGATTCGCGACTATTTCGTGCGAAATCTCTGATGAGTGATTGCGGACTTCGTCTTGTCCATTGCCCGGCGTCGTATGCTTGGAACATGGAAAGGAACAGGCGATGGTTCGCACATTGACCAGCCACGAAACCGACGCGCTGATCGCCCGTCATATCGGGCCCCACCCGTCGAACCCCGGCGTTGATGAATACTGGCTCAAAGAGGCTGGGTATCCCCGTCTGGGCGATTATCGGCCGGTGGAAGGTCGAGGAGGGCAACGCGGGCGAGACCGCTACCGCCTACCACATCACGCGCGAAGAACTCGAAGCCGCACTCGCATTTTACGAGCGCCACCACGCCGCCATTAATCACCGCCTCGAACAGAACTGTGCGGATTGATGGCGACGTTGGATAATGGTTACGCTCAATCGCGGCCACTACCGCTTATTACACGATGCCTGGTTGACGTGGTCGCACGAATGGGGCGTCAGCCCTTCCCCTGCGGGCATTCTCATCACAGAGCATGTACGTCGAGTCGAGTTTTCCGCCATCGCTGCGGCAATTCACGATCTTGCAGGCGCATCCGATGTACGGCTGATGAACAGCCTTTATGAGTGGAACGGGCGAACTGGGTGGCGCCGATGGCCGCGATGAATCTGTGCCAGCTCGTATAGACGGCGTGGCGTGCAGAATTTTCTCATCCCGGTTGTCGCCAGAAGGGCGCGCGTTGCCGCTGCGTATCCAGCATGGCGGGGTCGAACATTGGTAATTCGTGGCCGAGCGGTTGCGGCGGGCGATGCATGTAACCAATCGCCTGATAGACGTGCGGATGCGTGTAGTAGCCCCGGTACGTATGGTCAATAAGGGCGGCGAAGAAGGCCGGGAAGTCATGTTCGACCGCCCGCAACACGGCATCCTGCCGGTTGCCATCGAGGTCGGCGAAGCCCGATTGGCACTGACGCCCGCTCTCCACTTCGATTGCCACCAGCCCATCGCAAAAGAGACGGCGCAACGGAGGGTACGCCGCCAGCGTCCGGTCAATCGTGGCGATGATGCCGAGATCGCCCGCGCCCGGCATGCCATCCGCCTCGGGGATCAGCCGGTTCAGGACCGCGCCGAGTAGGGCTTCCTGCTCGCTATCGAGGACGTTCGGCGCGACGAGGGGAGATTCACGCGGCGTGACGGCGGACGCGGCCTGCGGCCCGGCAACGGTCGCCTCACCGGCGAGGGGTTGATGCGATTGGTCTTGCTGCATTAGGTTCTCCTTTGCACTAACCCAGATTTCCCCGCTCGCGCTGGATGTAGTCGGCGGTGCGGAGGGCGAGCGCCTGAATCGTCGTCGTCGGATTGCCGACCGCGCTTGTGACGAAGATGCTGCCATCCACGATGAAGAGGTTCTCCACATCATGCGCGCGGCCCCAGCGATCCACGACGGACGCCGCCGGGTCATCGCCCATCCGGCAGGTGCCGAGCAAATGCCAGCCGGAGGGCCGGAAGGGGTTGGCAGTCAGCACATCAATTGCCCCCGCCGCATCGAGGACTTCGCGGGCGCGGGCGATGCCGTGATCGAGCATTTTCCGGCTGTTGTCGCTCAGGCGGTAGCGGACGAGCGGCGCGGGGATGCCGTGCGCGTCTACGAGATCGGGGTCGAGCGTCACCTCATTGACCGCCTCAGGCAGGTCTTCGCCCATCACACCGATGAAGGCCATGCGCCCGAACCGCGCGGCGAATGTGCCGTGATGCTCCGCGCCCCACGGCACGCGCTGCCCGGCGAGGCCGCCCATCGCCGCGCTCAGCGGGCCGGATTGCCGGACGATCTGCAACTGGTAGCCGCGCACGAAATCGTTGCGCGGGTCCGTCTCGTAGAATTCGTGGCTGAGGATACAGGCGCCGATCGTCCCCTTCATACTCTCCAGATCGTCCGGGAAGACGCCACCTGCCGAAGCATAGCAGTGGTACATCAGGTTCTTACCGACCACGCCGGTCCGGTTCGCCAGCCCTTCCGGGAAGTGGCGCGAGCGCGAGGTGAGGAGCAAGCGTGGCGTGCCGATGCCATTGCATGCGACGATCACAACGGGCGCGGTCTGCTCGTGCAACTGCCCATCCGCATCGTAATACAGCGCGCCGCGTGCCCGGCCACTCGGGTCCACCGTCACTTCGCGCACGCGGCAGCGCGTCCGTAGCTCCACGCCGAGCCGGATCGCCTGCGGCCAGTACGTGACATCCGCGCTGGAACGCGCGCCGGTCGGGCAGCCGAGGTCGCAGGGGCCGCAGAGATTGCACGGCTGGCGTCCGTCATCCCCATACGGCGTGGTGATGATCGCGGCATCGGAGGGCCACCAGTGCCAGCCGAGTTTGTCGAAACCCTTTGCCATCGTCTCGCCGAGCGGGCCAATCGGCAGGGGCGGCGTTGGGCGCGGCGCGCGGGGCGGCTGGGCCGGGTCCCCCGCGAGGCCGGAGACGCCAATCATCCGGTCATTGAAGTCGTAGTACGGTTCCAGTTCGTCGTACGAGAGCGGCCAGTCGTCCGCGACGCCATCGAGCGAGCGGACGCGGAAGTCGGACGGGTGGAAGCGCGGGAAGTGCGCGCTCCAGTGAATCGTGCTGCCGCCGACGGCATTGAACATCAGCGGCGTGTACGTGGATTCCACATTATTGACCGGGTAATCCTCCGGCATCTGGCGGATATTCGGGTCCGGGTTGAAATCGGTGAGGCGGCGCAGTTCCCAGTCGTCGCCGTAATGCGGGAGTGATTGCGGGTCCACCCAATCGCCCTGATCGAGGCAGACGATGCGGAACCCGGCATTGGCGAGGCTCCACGCCACCGCCGCGCCCGATGCCCCCGCGCCAATAATCAGCACATCCGGATCAGTGATATGCGGCGATGGGCCGCGATAGGGATAATACGCATTCATCCTGCACCATCCATTCCACGCCGCATATCGCAGCGATCCTTTACCGTCTGTGGAGTGTGTCCGGCATCATTATACGCACACATGCTACGGCATTCAGCGGCCTGTGAAGGTTGGCTTCGCCTTCTCCAGAAACGCCTCGTAGAAGAGCCGGTGGTCGTCGCCCATCAGGAGGAGCGCCTGCGCCTGCGCCTCGGCCTCGATGGCGGAGAGCAAATCCATATTCCACTCGTTGGTGACCATCCGCTTGGTCATCGCGAGGCCGAGCGTCGGGCCGTTCGCCAATCGTTCCGCCCACTGGTAGGCGGTGGGCAGGAGGTCTTCGGGCGGCAGCACGCGGTTGACGAGGCCGTATCGCTCGGCGGTCGGCGCGTCAATGCTGTCACCGAAGAGCAGCAGTTCGAGTGCGCGCCCCTGCCCGACGATGCGGGGGAGCAGATAGGCCGCGCCCATGTCCGCGCCGGTCAGGCCGACGCGCGTGAAGAGGAAGGCGATCCGCGCGTGCTGGGCCGCGAGGCGGAGGTCGGACGCGAGGGCGATCACCGCGCCCGCCCCGGCGGTCGTGCCATTGAGGGCGGCGATGATCGGCTTATCAAGGAGCCGCATATTGGCGACGACCGCGCCCGTCATCCGCGTGAACTCCAAATGCGCCTTCATGTCCTGCTTCAACAACGCACCGATGATGTCGTGAACATCACCGCCGGAGCAGAAGCCGTCGCCGCTGCCGGTAAGGACGAGCACGTTCACCGTATCATCGTATCGCAGCGCTTCGAGCAGGTCACGAAACTGTGCGTAGACCGCGAAGGTGAGCGCATTCAGCACGTCGGGCCGGTCGAACGTGACGGTGGCAATGCCATCGCGGACGGTGTATTGGAAATTGTATTCCATCGCATCCTCCTACTCTCTACGCGTTCGTCCCAGTAAATCTCAGTAGGATGGCGGGCTGAACAGGCAGAGGTCTGCCCGCCCTGCGGCGAGAAGCGTATTCGCCTGGCCGGTCGTTGTTGTGTAGGCGGTCGCGAGCGTCGGGATGCCCGCTTCGTTGCGGATCACATCGCTATAGCTGGCGAATGCCTCGAAATCATAGTTCGGCTGGCTGGCGGGCGTCGTCTGCCCAGCGTGGACGGCAATCAGATCGCAGCCATGCTCCTTCAGCGTGCGGGCGATGGCGACGGCGTCCGCGATGTCGTTGTCGTCCTTCACCCAGTCCGTCGCGGAGAGCGCGACAGTAAGCGGCTTCTCGGCGGGCCAGACGGCGCGAACGGCATCGAAGACGGCGAGCGGAAAGCGGAGGCGATTCTCCGGCGCGCCGCCGTAGGCGTCGTCGCGCCGGTTCGTCAGCGGCGAGAGGAAACTGGCGAGCAGGTAGCCGTGTGCCATGTTCAGAGCGAGCAGATCGAACCCGACCGCCGTGCCCTGCTCCGCCGCCGCGACAAATGCCGCGCATACCCGCTCCATATCGGCGCACTCCATCATCGTCGGTATCTGACTGCCGGGGCGATAGGGGATCGCGGACGCGGAGACGAGCGGCCAGTTGCCGTCGCGGAGCGGTTTATCCACCCCCGCGGAACGTGGTCGCGTTGATCCACGCCGCCCGGTATGGTTGAGATGGAGGGCGATCTTCGTATCGGACGCATCATGCGTCGCCGCGACGATCCGTGCCCATGCCTCGGAATGCGCGGGATGGTAGCACCCGACATCACCGGGCGTGATCCGCCCTTCCGCCGAAACCGCGACGGGTTCGGTGAGAACCAGCCCCGCGCCGCCGCGTGCCTGCCGGACCAATCGGGCTGCGTGTTTCTCCGTGGGAAGGCCGTCAGCCGCATCGTACGCCGAGACCGGCGCGAGGACGAGACGGTTCGGCAATGTCATCGCCCGCAAGCGAAGCGGGATGAAGGCGGCGGGTGGTGAGACAAGCGGGGAAGTCGTGTCGTGATCGCCGTTCGCCGCGCGGGCCGCGATCTGGAAGTGGCGTTCGACATCGCGAATGAAATAGGGATCGCGCTGCCGGAGGCTGTCGTAGGTGATCCGTCCGCTCCGTGTGAGCAAGTTAAAGGCGAACGGCAACGGCGCGAAATGACGATACCGGCTGACCGTTTCGAAGTAGCGCTGGCTCTCCGCCGCCGCGCGCTGGACCGCCTCGACGCGCGGCTTGCGGCCCAGCGCATAGACGCGCAGCGCGGTCGGCAGATCGGCGTGCTGATCGCACGCCGTGGCGAGCGCGATCGCGTCCTCCATCGCCAGTTTCGTCCCTGAGCCAATCGAAAAGTGTGCCGTATGCGCCGCGTCGCCGAGCAGGACGATATTTTCATGCGACCAGCGCGCGTTCTTCAGCGTAACGAATTGCAGCCAGTGTGAGCGGTTTGAACGAAGATGACGCCCGGCGAGATGGTCCGCGAAGAGCGATTCACAGAAGGCGACGCTCGCCGCCTCATCCGTCTCGCTCAGCCCCGCGCGCTGCCATGTCTCCTCCGCGCACTCGACGATGAACGTGCCCATCGTCGCGTCGAAGGGGTACGCATGGACCTGAAAGAGGCCGTATTCGCTCTCCTTGAAAATGAAGGTGAAGGCGTCGTAGAGTTTATCTGTACCGAACCAGATGAAGCGGGTTTTCCCCTGCTCGGTCCGCGGGCGAAATGCCTCGGCGTGGCGCTGGCGGGTGAGGCTGTTGACACCGTCCGCCGCGATTAGCAGATCAGCGTCGTCGCGCAGAGCGTCCGGGTCGCCGACGGGCGTATCGAAGTGGAGGCGGACGCCGAGCGCGGCACACCGGCGCTGGAGGATGTCGAGCAGGTGACGGCGCGCGATCCCCGCGAAGGTATGCCCCTCGCAGCGGATCCGTTCATCCTGCACATGCACGTCAATCGCGTCCCAGATCACGAAGGCATCGGTGATCTCGCGATAGGTCGTCGGATCGGCCTCGCGCAGTGCGGTCAGCGTCCGGTCGGAGAAGACGACGCCCCAGCCATAGGTCGCGCCCGCCGGGTTCCGCTCGTGGAGAGCGATCTCCCACGTTGGATGCCCCTGCTTCAAGAGCAGGCTCGCATACAGCCCCGCCGGCCCCCCGCCGAGGACATTAATCTTCATCCGCGCGCCGCCTCTGCGGTTCGTTTGGTTTCATTCGGTTTCATCCCAGAACGTCCGCGAGGCGGTCGAGTTGGCCAAGATGTGCGGTCGTCGGGAAAAGGACGAGATGGTCGCAGCCGGCTTCCGCGTAGCCACGGATGAACTGGACGATGGATTGCGGCGTGGTGAGCAGGCCGGCGGCGATTCGTTCGGCGAAGGGGCCAGTGAACGCATAATAGTCGAGCAGGTAGCGCCTGCCCACCTCCGCCTCGTCCGCGCCGAGCGCGTAATAGCCCATCGCCCAGAGGCGCGGATGGCCCGGTCGCCCGGCGTCGGCCCAGGCGGCGCGCGCCTTATCGGCGGCGAGAGCGAAGGCGCGCGGTGGCCCGCCGCCGTGGATATAGCCGTCCGCATAGCGCGCGGCGCGGGCATAGGCGCTGTCGTTCAACCCGCCGACGAGCAATTCCGGCCCACCGGGTTGGATCGGGCGCGGGCCAAGCCGCGCATTTTCCCACTGCGATCGCAGCGCGGCCAGTTGCTCGCTCAGACGGCGTCCGCGTGCATGATAGGCGACACCGGCGGCAACGTAGTCATCCTTGCGCGCGCCGAGGGCGAGGCCGAGCGTCAGCCGCCCACCAGAGAGCGCGTCCACCGTCGCGGCGGCTTTGGCGAGCAGCGTGTCATTATGCAGCGGGCCAATCATCACCGTCGTTGCGAGACGGATGCGGGTCGTCAGCCCAGCAGCGACGGCGAGAGTTGTCAGCGCGTCGTAACTGTCGTAAACGAGCCGGTCGAAGACGCCGAGGCTGGCGAATGGTCCGCGATCCGCCGCGCACGCCCACTCACGCACGAGATCGCCCGTCGCTCCCCGCAGCGTATTCGGCAGCCCAATCCCAACCTCCATGCCACGGTCCTTCCGGAAACGAAACCGCCGATTTGGCGGTTCAATTCATTTCAATCTCCGCTCTGGCGGAGGCGGAAGCGCTGCAGTTTGCCGGTTTCGGTGTACGGGAGGGCGGTGACGAACTCAATGACGCGGGGATACTTGTACGGGGCGATCTCCGCTTTGACGAAGTTTTGCAGTTCGCTGACCGTCTCCGCTGTCGCGTCCGCCGGATCGCGCAGGACGATGAAGGCGGCGACGACATGACCGCGCGCCGTGTCGGGGAGGCCGACAACGGCGCATTCCTGTACCTTCGGATGCTCGCGCAGGACATTCTCGATCTCCGGCCCGGCGATGTTGTAGCCGGAGGAAATAATCATATCGTCCGCGCGGGCCTGATAATGAAAGTAGCCATCCGCGTCCATCAGATACATATCGCCGGTAAGGTTCCAGCCATGTTGCACGTAGGTATGTTGGCGATCAGGATCATCGAGGTAGCGGCAGCCCGTCGGGCCGCGCACCGCGAGCCGACCGACGCTGCCGGGTGGCAGGGGATTGCCATCCTCATCCACAACGCGCGCTTCGTAGCCGAAAATCGGCTTACCGGTCGCGCCGGGGCGGATGTCGTCCCCGGCGGCGGAGATGAAAATGTGCAGCATCTCCGTCGCGCCGATGCCATCAATCAATTTGATCCCTGTCGCCTCCTGCCAGGCGTCATAGGTTGGCAGCGGCAGCGTTTCGCCCGCCGAGACGCACTTTGTGAGTGAGGAGAGGTCGTAATCACCGACCATGCTCGTCAGGCGGCGGTACATCGTCGGCGCGGTGAAGAGGATGCTGACGCGGTAACGCTGGATCGCATCGAGCAGGCCGTTCGGGCTTGGTTGCTCGATCAGGACGGTGGATGCGCCGACGCGGAAGGGGAAAAGCACAAGGCCGCCGAGCGCAAAGGTGAAGCCGAGCGGCGGCGTGCCGCAGAAGACATCGTCCGCCGTTGGTTGGAGGATATGCGCGGAGAAGCAATCGCAGATCGCCAGCACATCGCGATGCATGTGCATCGTCCCCTTCGCCCGGCCGGTCGAGCCGGAGGTGAAGGCGATCAGGGCGACGTCGTCGCTCGCAGTCGCGACATTCGTGAAGGTCTCCGGTTTGCCCGCGCTGATCGCTTCGAGCGTGTCGGGATGATCGCCGGCATGATAGCGGCAGACGCGCGGATCGAGGCCCGCATCGCTCGCGCGCACCTGTTCGGCAGCGGCGTGCATCTCGTCCGCGAACCGGCCATCGCAGAGGGCGACGGTGACACGCGCCTTCGTCATTACGGAGGTCAGTTCCCGCGCCCGCAGGAGCGGCATCGTCGCGACGGCAATTGCGCCCGCCTTGAGAACGGCGAACCAGGCGGCAACGAGCATCGGATTGTTCGGCCCGCGCAGGAGGACGCGGTTGCCGGGGAGAACGCCGAGGTCCGCGACGAGCACATGCGCGATGCGGTTCGCCTGCGCAAGCAGCGCGCGATAGGTGATCGTCTGCCCCTCGAAGTGGAGGGCGGGGCGCTCGCCGTGCGGGCCGTTTGCCGTCGTGTCGAGCAGTGCGACGGCGCTATTCAGTTGGGCGGGGTAGGAGAGCGGCGAATCGAAGGCGGGCCAGTCGGCGGGCGGCGGGAGATGATCGCGCGCGAAGGTATCCACATGGCCGGTCGGCCCGAACTGCACTGCCATCGCCTCTCCCTCCCTCCGCGTTGGCGCGCCGGAGTTTCCGCTTTCCCGATGGCCTGAGTGTCCGTCAGTTCACGGATTTGTCAAGCGCTCTTTTCGCCTGCGACGTGTGGACGCGCGTCGTATAATGAAGTGAATACCTCTCACTCCTGTATCTTCGTGGGTACGGTTCACATTCGCGGAATCGCAACAATGGCAGTTTCGGTTGGCATGTCGGAAGGAAGTATCCCATGTTCAATCAAGGGCCCGGCTCGTATCGCGGCGATGATCGGATTGACCTCGCCGGCCCCAACCGCATGCTCGAACGCGCCCGTAACCGCACGCAGAATCACTACACGGGTAATGAGGAGGCGGTGCGTGGAGAAGCGACGGCCGCGGAGGCAGCGGAAGCGCGGAAAGATGCCGCCCGCGTCGCCCGTGAAGCGACACATCCGTCGCTCGGCGAGCGGGTACACGGCTGGTGGTCGCGTCGTTTCCATCGAGCATAACCGGATGGAAGAAGATCGCGTCGCACAGTGAATGACGAGGGCGCCATGGAATCGCTGCAACCGTCTGGTTGGCCGCAACCGCGCGGCTACGCCAATGGGATCGTCGCGGAAGGGCGAATCGTTTTCGTTGCCGGGCAGATCGGCTGGAATGCGCGCGGCGAATTCGAGACGGACGACTTCGTCGGGCAGGTGCGGCAGGCACTCCGCAATGTCGTCGCGGTGCTCGCCGAAGCGGGCGCGGCGCCGGAGCGGATCGCACGGATGACCTGGTACATCACGGACAAAGCGGCGTATCGCGCCTCGCTTCGGGACGTGGGACGCGTCTATCGCGAGGTGATCGGCGCGCACTATCCGGCGATGACGCTCGTGCAGGTGGCGGCGCTGCTTGAAGACCAGGCGAAGGTCGAGATCGAAGCGACCGCCGTCCTCCCGACGCATGCATAGGTTCGGCGGTTGGAATCGCAGATCAACGCGGCAAGCACGAGACAGCGCGCAAAAATGTGAAGCCCCGGCAGCCTCTGCTCCATTCCGACTACTGCGGCCTTGCGGCTTTGGTATCCGGCTGGGTGCGTCGGTCATCGGGACCTCACAATCATGAATATACAGGGCGTTCGGACATTTGTCAATACCCTGACTTAAGGTATTTTCAAGATCGCCATCGAGCGGCCCGGCGCTGCGGTACAATAGCGGCATCGAATCGCGGCGGCACGGCAGGAGGCGGGAGATGGCACGAGGCTACGTCTTTGTGGACACCGAGGTCGGCAAGGGGCAGACCGTGCGCGAGCATCTGCTCCAGACGCAGGGCATCGTCGCGGCGGACCTCGTGATGGGGCCGCATGATCTCGTCGTTATTGTCGAGGAGCCGTCAATCGAGGAAGTCGGTCGCGTCGTTGTGCGCGACGTGCATGGCACGCCCGGCGTCAAGAATACCATCACCATGATCGTAATCAACAGGGAATGATCCCTTCTTTGCTTCACGCCCGGATGCGCGTATACCCGGCGGCACATGGCTCGTTCGTCTTCTTCCCTGTGATCGCTTCCTCCGCCTTGCGCAGCGATCTCTTCTCCCTGACCGTATCAAATTGGCTCGATAGACGTTAGTATATATATAGATTCGAGGATTGTTTGCGGCGAGGATCGTACGAATGCGTCACAACACGCTATGGGGAGGGGTCATTGCGCTGCCATTGCTGACCCTGCTTCTCTTCCTCGGTGGCATCGTTCCTGATCCCGTGTGGCAGGGGCCACGCTTCCATTTTATCGTCGTCACCCTCACCACCGCGCTCGCGCTTGCGATGGCGCTGCTCATGGTGCGTGCGGCGACCCAACTGCGCGACGTGCGCGTTTTTTTTCTCTCACTCGCCTATATGGGCATCGCGGGAATTTTCCTCGTCCATGCGCTGACGACGCCGGGGGCGCTGATTGCCGGCAACAATCCCTGGGTCGGATTCTCCGCATGGGCGAGCCTCGGTGTTGGCGCAGCCTTCTTCACGCTGAGTACGATACGATGGAGCGCCGAACACCAGCAGCGCATTATCGCGCGGCAAATGGCGCTTCTCGGGGCATTTCTGCTCGCGCTGCTGGCCTATGGAGCAATTGCAGTCGCCGATGCGGCGCGAAGCGGTGTTCCGGCTGAGGATCACGCCGCGCATGGCGAATATGCCGCACATGGGGCCGTCGGGAGCGCCGTGAGCCGATTTGGTTTTCTTGCCAATCCATCCATCGGCAAAATCGCGGCGTTGTTGACGCTGGCGCTTCTCGCGTTCGTGATCGTGCGGTATCGCGCTATCTACCGCACCGCGCCGTCACCGCTTGTCGCGGCCATGCTCGTCAGCGCGCTATTTCTCGCGCAGAGCCAGGTTGCGATGGCCCTCACGGCGGTTTGGCACGCCAGTTGGTGGGAATACCATGTCTTGATGCTCGCGGCGTTCGGCACGACGATTTTCGGTCTCGTGCAGGAGTATGCCGATGCGGGAAGCGTACACGGCGTCATCGAGGGGTTGCTCGTGCGCGATACGATCACCCAGGTGCAACGCGGCTATACCGAGGTGATCGTTGCCCTGGTGGAGGCGGTCGAAGCGAAGGATCCCTCTACGCGTGGCCACACGCAGCGCGTCGCGGAACTGGCCCTCGCCATCGGGCGCGCGTTGCGGCTTCCCCCGGAACAGTTGCGCGTCCTTAACCGGGCGGCGCTCCTGCATGATGTTGGCAAGATTGGTGTGCCGGATGCGATTCTCAATAAGCCAGGGCGGCTGACGGAGGAGGAGTTCGCCATCATCAAGGAGCATCCCATGCAGGGATACGCGATGATCGCCCATGTGCGCTCGCTCCGCGATGAACTCGGCGGCATTCGCTCCCATCATGAGCGGCTCGACGGCTCCGGATATCCTGACGGCCTCGCGGGGAACGCAATCCCGCTGATCGCCCGGATTATTGCCGTGAGCGATGTCTTCGACGCCCTCACCTCGCCGCGACCGTATCGCGGCCCGTGGTCATGCGAGCAGGCATTCGCGCTGATTGATGCGGAGGCGGGTACGCGGCTGGACGCTGATGCCGTCGCGGCGCTCCATAGCGTGTTGGAGACCACTCCGGCAACGCGGCTGGAGTCGTCGGTACTGCCGCCACGTGGTGAGCGTATTCAGCCCGAAGGCACACGCGGGCAACGTGTGAGGGGAATTGATCCGGCAGTATCTTAACGGTGCGAGATAGCGACGAGCGATCACATGAGTAACGCAGATACATCCGATTTCGATGCCCGCGTGCGCCGCATCTCCATGCTGCTCTATGCCGCGGCGATCATTAGCCTCGTATTGCTCGCGAACCTTCCCCTGGGCATCGCGACGATCCACCGCCGCTCCCTCAATATCGTGACGCTTCTGGGGTTCCTCTCACTCATTGTCGTCTGGTATTTCCCCTGGCAGCGCTTCCATCGCGATCTCTTCCTCATCATGACCTTCTCCGCGCTCGTATTCGTCGCTATCGCCGTGGGCGCGAGTGGTGGTTGGCAGAGTCCGTTAGTCCTCTTCTACCTGTTCGCCGTCCTTTTCAACGCCGCGTACTACGAGCGCTCGCTCGCGCTCGTGCTCGATGGTGGGGTGATCCTCTGGAGTATCAGCCCACTGCTCTACCAACCGGGCATCGCACCGCTCGTCGCGCATCTCGCCCTGTTTGGCCCCACCTGCCTGTGCGTCGGCTATGTCGCCGATCTGATGATGCGCGAAGTGCGGCATCGGGAGCGGGAAGTCGGCATGCTCATCGCGCAGCAGGCGCGACGTGGGCGAGAGTACGCGCGGCTCGCCGCGTTGCATCAGGCGGGGATGGCGGTCAGCGCCCATCTCGACGCGCAACGTGTGATGGAGACCGTGGTGCATGAACTCGCAATCTCGCTCGGCTACACCTTCGTCGGCATTTACCTACGGGCGGGGGATGCGCTCTGTCTGCGCGCGCAATCCGGCTTCGCGACGCCGCTGGAGCGCATTGCCGATGATGAAGGAGTGATCGGCCGCGTCTGCCGGACGGGGCGGGGCGCATTGGTGACGGACGTGCGGGTGGATCTCGATTACCTCGGCGGCGACGAACGAGTGCGCAGCGAGGTCTGCGTGCCGATATTGCACGACGGTGAGGTTATCGGTGTGGTGAATGTAGAGAGTAGCGACCGCCTCGATCGCGATGATCTCGAGGTGCTTGAACTCTTCGCGCAGCAGATCAGTGCCGCGCTCGCCAATGCCCGCACGCATGCAGCAATGACCGAGGCGGCGCGGCGAGATGATATGACCGGCGTCCTGAACCATGGAGCGGTCTTCGTGGCCCTGGGGCAGAGCATCGCCGCAGCCAGGGCGGCGCGATGCTCGCTCGCGCTTCTCTATCTGGATGTGGATGGCTTCAAACGGCTGAACGATCGCTATGGACACGCCTTCGGTGACGACATGCTCCGGGCGTGTGTGCGGGAGATCGAAGCGGTACTGCCGCCCACCGCATTGCTCGGACGCTATGGCGGTGACGAGTTCGTGGTTATCCTGCCGGACACTGATTGCGAGCAGGGGGTGAGCGCGGCGGAAGCGATCCGCGCGCGCTTCACGGCGTGTTGCTTCCCGGAGACGGTGAGCGGCGAACCGGACTACCTTACCGTGAGCATCGGTGTGGCCTGTATGCCGGAGCACGCGACGACGATTGCCGCGCTCCTGGCGATGGCGGATCAGGCGCTCTACGCGGCAAAGGGGCGGGGCCGCGACCAGGTCTGTGCAGCGCCCCATTCGATAGCGGCATAGCAGA
>JAICJW010000243.1 GCA_025928215.1 Chloroflexia bacterium
CACAAGAGCGACCGCGCCGGTTCGCACGACATCGCCATGGACCCACACAACCCGCGCATCCTCTACGCCTCGATCTGGGAGGCGCAGCGCTACCCGCATCAACTGATCAGCGGCGGCGCGGATTCGGGTCTCTGGAAGACGACCGACGGCGGCGATACCTGGACGGAACTGACCCGCAACCCCGGCCTGCCGGCGGGTGTGCTCGGCAAGATCGGCATCGCCTGTGCCGCGACGGGCGACCGCGCCTGGGCAATTATCGAGGCGGAGGAAGGCGGCCTCTTTCGTACCGACGACGGCGGCGCGCATTGGGAGCGTGTGAGCGAGGCGCCCTTCCTCCGCACCCGCGCCTGGTATTACTGCCACCTGATCGCCGATCCGCAGGACGCCGACACCGTCTGGGGCCTCGACTACGCGGTCTGGAAATCCACCGATGGCGGGCGGAACTTCACGCAGTACCCGTCGCAGCACGGCGACGAGCACGCGCTCTGGATCAACCCTCAACACACACAGATGATGATTAAGGGAGATGATGGCGGCGCGTGCGTCACCTACACCGGCGGCGCGTCATGGTCCACCCTCTACAATCAGCCGACCGCGCAGCTCTATCACGCCACGACGGACGATCGTTTCCCCTACCGCGTTTACGGATCGCAGCAGGACAATACGGCGATCTCCGTGCCGAGCATGTCCGTCGAGGGAGCGATCCACGAGCGGGACTGGTTCGAGCCGGGCGGCGGCGAGAGTGGCTACATCGGCGTCAAGCCGGACGACCCGGATCTGGTCGTCGCCTCCGGTCCGATTGGCCCGCGCGCCTTCAATGACCGGATGCACCTCTACAACCACCGCACCGGGCAGCGGCGCAATATCACCGTCTGGCCCGAACTCTACGGCTGGGCGCTCGGCGCGGTGGATTTGAAGTATCGCTTCCAGTGGACGTTCCCGATCTTCTTCTCGCGCCATGACCCGAATACTCTCTACGTCTCCGGTAATCGCGTCTTTCGCTCCACTGACCTCGGCACGACGTGGGAGCCGATCAGCCCCGACCTGACGCGCAATGAGCCCTCGCGCCTGCAATCCTCCGGCGGGCCGATCACGCGGGATAACACCGGCGCCGAGGTCTACTGCACGATCTTCGCGCTCGCTGAGTCGCCCCACAAAGCGGGCGTCTTCTGGGCGGGGAGCGACGACGGCCTGGTACACATCTCCCAGGACAACGGCGCAACGTGGACGGAGATCACGCCGCCCGATCTCCCGGAGTGGGCGCTTATCAGCATCATCGAGCCATCGCCCCACGATCCGAACGCCGCGTACATCGCCGCAACCCGCTACAAGAGCGATGACACGACACCCTACCTCTATAAGACGACCGATGCCGGCAAGACGTGGACGAAGATCACGAACGGCATCCGCGCCGGCGACTTCACCCGCACGATCCGCGAGGACCCGGAGCAGCGCGGCCTCCTCTATGCTGGCACTGAAACGGGCATCTACGTCTCCTTCGACGACGGTGTCAACTGGCGGCGCGTCGGTGGCAACATACCGATCGTGCCGATTCATGACCTGATTATCAAGGGATCAGACATGGTCGTCGCAACCCATGGCCGCTCCTTCTGGATTCTCGATGACCTGACGCCCCTCCGGCAGATCGCGGCGGGCATCACCGGCGGCGAAAACCATCTCTTCATGCCGCGCCCGACGGTGCGCGTGCGTATCCATCAGGGGTTCGGCGGTGCGCCGATCGCGGGGATGGTCAACCACGGCCACGCGGCGACGAGCGTCGTCTCGTATCTGACGGCGAAGCGGCCCGATGGCACGATGCGCAAAGAGTACGTCAATGCCGGGGCAAACCCGCCCGACGGCGTTATTATCCAGTATTACCTCGCGGAACCTCCAACCGGCGACGTTACCGTGACGATCAAGGACAAATCGGGTGCGGTGATTCGTACCTACATGAGCGGCGGGGAACACGACGCCGCACCGGCCAGCGCGGGCGTCAATCGCCTCATCTGGGATATGCGCTATACCGGCGTGCCGAACCTTGACGCGCCGGAACTCAATGTCTGGGAACGCTCCGTCGGCCCGATGGTCGTCCCCGGTACGTACGCGGTGGAACTGAAGATCGGCGAGCGCGCGCTTGTGCAGCCCGTCGAGATCGTCCGCGACCCGCGCATTGCCGCGAGCGAGCAGGAACTCGTCGCTCAAAGGGATATGTTACTTGGAATGCGCGACCGACTGGCGGAGACCCATCGCGCCGTGACGCGCATTCGCACCGTGCGCGGGCAGGTGGAGACGTGGGAGGAACGATTCAAGAGTGATGCGGGCAACGAGAAGGCGGCGGCCGTCCGAGCGGCGGCGCGGGAATTGAAGGACGAACTCGCCTCCATCGAGCGCGAACTGATTGATGTTCGCTCCAAAAGCCCGATGCTCTTCCCGATTGGCCTGCAAGAGAAGTTCAATGCGCTCTTCGACGCCGTGGATAGCGCCGATTATGTCCCAACGCGGCAGAGCGAGGAAGTCTTCACCGAACTCTCCGAGCGGCTGGATGAGCAGTTGATGCGCCTCAAGGACACGCTGTTGGAGGAAGGAAACATCCTCAACCGCGCGATCGCCGCAACCGGCATTCCGGCGGTTGAAGGTGTCTAGAGCATATTGGTGGAGCAGGCTGAAGCCTGCTCCACCATGGAGGGGAGCGTACCATGCAGGAACTGGTGCAACGGCTCAACGACCGCTGCGATGCGCAGCCGTTCCACACCGGCTGGTATCTGAAGAACCTCCGCACGGGCGAAGCCGCTGACCGGCACGGCAACGTCATCGTACCGTCGGCGAGCACGCGGAAAATCGCCATCCTGATGACCGCGCTCGCGGGCGTCAACGCGGGCGATTTCACTCTCGATCAGCCGGTGACGATCACGGCGAAATACCAGAGCAACAATAGCGGCTGCTTCCAGCACTTCCAACCCGGCTTCACGATCCAGTTCCAGGATGTGCTCGTGATGATGATTATCGTCAGCGACAACGCCAGCACGGCGACCATCGCGGAGATGGTCGGGCTGGACCGCGTCAATGCCCTCTGCCACTCCATCGGCATGAAGGGGACGGCGCACCGCCACGGCATGCCGCCGGGCAACCTTGGCCGCGATCACGCCGTCGAGGCGACGAACGCGACGACGCCCGCCGATGTTGGCCTGCTGCTCGATATGATCCTCGCGGGGACGCGCGATGCGGACGCGGCGCGGCGGCTCGGCTGCACGCCCGAACTCTGCCGCCTGGGGATGGACATTCTCAGTTGGCAGAAACTGAACGCCCGGATGCCCGCGCTCCTGCCGACAGGCACGAAAGTCGCCCATAAGACCGGCACCGGCGCGCGGAATTACAACGATGCCGGAATCGTCTTCCAGGGCGACGATCCGCTTTTCATCCTCACCGTCTACACTGAGCATGTGCCGGTCGAGATGCCGGACGGTATGCCCGGCGCGGCCGCCGCACAGCAGATCATCGCCCGCCTCACGCGGGACTGCTGGGAGGCATTGAAGGCATAAACGGTGGTGAGGGGGAACGCCATGAAATTCGGGCTGACGCTACCGAACCGCGGTGTCCTGTTCGGCGCGACGACCGCCGAGCAAATGTTGCAAACGGCGGAAATCGCCGATCAGTCGGGGGCGTTCCAGTCTGTCTGGGTCGGTGACAGCCTTTTCGGCAAGCCCCGGATGGAATCCATCGCCCTCCTCGCCGGGATTGCCGCCCGCACGCGCCGCGTCCGCCTCGGCGCGGCGTGTATGGCGAGTTTCACGCTGCGCGACCCGGTGATGCTCGCCTATCAATGGGCGAGCCTCGACCCTCTCTCCGCGGGGCGAACGGTGATGGTCGGCTGCACCGGCATCGTCCCGCAGGCGGGGGCGACATCGAAAACACGGTCTACGGCGTGGACAACAAGGCGCGCGTCGAGCGGCTGACCGAATGGATTACGATCCTCAAGCGCCTCTGGACCGAGGACGATGTGACGCACGCGGGGAAGCACTACCAATTCGCGCATGTGACCATCGAGCCGAAGCCCGCCGCCACACCGCGCCCGCCGATCTGGATCGCGAACAACGCGCGGGGAAGCCGCGAGGTGATCGAGCGCACGCACCGGCGCGTCGCTCGCCACGCGGACGGTTGGCAGACCTCCATTGCCGATCCAGAGGATGTCGCGTGGCGGATCGAGGACGTGCGCGCGAAGGTGCGGGAAGCGGGGCGTGACCCGGATCAGATCGAAACCCACCTCTACCACAACATCAATGTCAATGAGGATCGGGACGCGGCACGGGCGGAATCGAAGCAGTTCCTCGATACCTACTACATGCTGGACTACTCACCAGACTTCGTCGCGCAGTGGACGGCGACGGGATCACCCGCCGAATGCATCGAGCATCTGCGTCTCTACGAGCGGATGGGATTCAGTGAAGTGACGCTGCGCTGCACGAGTTGGGATCAGATGGGGCAACTACGCCGCGTGATTGACGAGGTGCTGCCCGCCTTCGCGTAGCGCCTTCATGCGCCGATCCTAACTGGTATAGAGTGGCCCCGCGACGCCCGTATCCGCCATCGCTGCCCGCGCGATCTCGCCGATCACCTGCTCGGCGACGTGCGTATCGGCGTAGTGCTCGGTATAGACGGCGAGAATGAGCCGGCCGTTCGACCCAATGATGAACCCGGCCTCATTGCAGACGCCGCGCGTCGTGCCCGTCTTGCTGCCCCAGCGAATCGCCTCCGAGAGCGGCACGGGCGCGGGCAAATAGCGCGCGATGCGGCGGCGGTTCTGCTGCGTTTCGAGCAGCGCCGTCATCGCCTTGCACGACTCCTCCGAGGCGGCCTTGCCGTCGAGAATTGCGCGGATCGCGCCGGCATAGTCGTTCGGCGTCGCCCGCCCCAGTTCCGGCGCGCCCGCGAAGGCATCGCGCAGGGTCCCGGCGAGGCGCGAGTTCTTCATGCCGAGGTCCGCCGTCGTCCGGTTGATCGCCTCGACACCCGCCATGTCAATCAGCGCGTCGGTGGCGAGATTGTCGCTGATCGAGATCATCAGATAGAGGAGGTCATAGAGCGTGATTGTGGCGCCGGAGCGCATCTGATTGAGGACGCCACTCCCCGCGACGCGCACCGCATCGGTGAGCGTCCACGGATCATCGAGATGCAGTTCCCCGGCATCTATCTTCCGGTAAATTTCCACCATGACGGGGATTTTCAGCGTGCTGGCGGGATTGAAAATGCGATCGCCCAGATGCTGCCATGTCGCGCCATCCGGCCCGATCAGCGACACCCCGGCCGTGCCGGACTGGTTCACCTCAGCGACGATTTCCTCGACCCGATTCCATGGATTCGCGCTCCGCATCTCGGCCTTCCCCTCACCTTTTCAACGTACTCCGTGGATGTGAAAAATCGGTGGAACAGCGGCATGATTGTAGCATAGCGTTACGGCAGTCCACATTCGTCTCCCCTTGTGTCATACTGAACGCCTGCAATGACGGCGTGTGGGGATGGACAGAGTGGAAGGGATGCGACGATGGCGTTGACGATCACGACGAAGTCCGGGGATGCGCTGACGGCGGGCGTGGATGCCCTGATTCTGCCGGTTCGCGCGGGCGCGGGCGTGCCGAGCGGGCTGGATGGCAGCAGCCGATTCGATGGACACCTCGCCTCCGTCCTCGATGCGACCGGGTTCACGGGCAAAGCGGGGCAGGTGGCAGCAGTCCCGACCTTCGGCAAACTGCCCGCGCGCACGCTCGTCCTCACGGGTACCGGCGAAGGAGATGACCCAACGCTGCGCGGCGAATCGCTGCGGCGGGCGTATGGCGCGGCGATCAAGCGAGCGCAGGAGCAAGGGGCGCGCACCGTCGCCGCCGCGCTGCCGGAGGGTGCGAACGCGGACGCGATCAGCGCGGTCGTCGAGGGATTAACGCTCGCGTCATATCGCTTCGCGCGCTACAAAACTGATGGTGAGTCTTCTCGGGCAGTCGAATCCGTTGAACTCTGGTCGTCGGGATCGGTGCCGGACGATGCCATCGCGCATGGGCAAGCAATCGCGGCGGGCGTCGCGCTGGCGCGGGACCTTGTCAACACGATCTCGAATGACAAGACGCCGCCGGAAATCGCGTCATGGGCGCAGCGGGTGGCGCGCGAGTCCGGCCTGCCCTGCGAAGTGCTCGATGAGAAGGCGCTGGCGAGCGGCGGATACAACAGCATTCTTACTGTCGGCAAGGGCAGCGCCGCGCCGCCCCGACTGATCGAGATGGTCTACGAGCCGAAGGGGAAGGCGACGAAGACCGTCGCGCTCGTCGGCAAAACGATCACCTTCGACTCCGGCGGCCTCGACCTGAAGACGCAGGACGGCATGTATTCCATGAAGACGGACATGGGCGGCGGCGCGGCGGTGCTCGGCGCGATGTACGCAATTGCGCGGGTGAAGCCAAATGTCCGCGTCATCGGCATCATGACTGCGGCGGAGAACATGCCGAGCGGTACGGCGATGCGCCCCAGCGATGTCGTCACCGCGCTGAACGGCAAGACGTTCGAAATCGGCAATACCGATGCGGAAGGCCGGATGGTGCTCGCGGATGCCGTCACCCACGCGGCGCGGGCCGGTGCGGACGAGATCATTGACCTCGCCACGCTCACCGGCGCGAAGATGGTTGCGCTTGGTAATGTCGCGGTCGCCGTGATGGGAAACGATCAGGGCCTGACGGATCGCTTTCTCGCGGCGGCGGGCAACGCAGGCGAGCGCGTCTGGCAGTTACCGACGTGGGACGAATACAAGGAGCAACTGAAGAGCGACATCGCGGACCTCAAGAGCACCGGCGGGCGCGGTGGCGGCGCGATCACGGCGGCCCTCTTCATCGGTGAGTTCGTCGAGGGCACGCCGTGGATCCACCTCGACATCGCCGGCAGCGCCGCGACGGCCGAGAGCGGCCCCTATACCCCGAAGGGCGCGACG
>JAICJW010000337.1 GCA_025928215.1 Chloroflexia bacterium
GCGGTGAAGGAGGCAGTACGGCAGGCCGGGCGGTTTGCCGAGTCGGATGTGACCTGGTTCGAGGAACCCGTCTCGTCGGATCATCTCGTCGACCTCCGCGTCATCCGTGAGCGGACGCCGCAGATGGAGATTGCGGCGGGAGAGTACGGGTACGACCGCTTTTACTTCCGGCGGATGGTCGAGGCGGGCGCGGTGGACGTTTTGCAGGCGGACGTGACGCGGTGCGCTGGCGTGACGGGCTGGTTGCAGGCGGCGGCGATTGCTCATGCCTTCGCCGTCCCTTTCTCGGCGCACTGCGCCCCCGAAATCCACGCGCACGTCGCTTGCGCCGCGCCGGAATTCCGTCATGCCGAGTACTTCCATGACCATGTGCGGATCGCGCACATGGTCTTCGACGGGGTGCCGGAGCCGGTCAATGGCATGCTGCGGCCCGATCCCTCGCAGCCAGGGTTGGGACTGGAATTGAAGCGGCACGATGCCGAACGGTGGGCTGTGTGACGATCTTTGCCAAAAGCCGTTGCCGTGGCTCTCCGCCGATCCGCTCGGGGCGATGCGTGATAGGGCACGGACAATGCACGGCTGCAACGAGTGATTCGCATAATGAAGGGACAAGGCGACATGGCAGAGCAAGCAATAACAAGTGAGGAACCGACGACCGTCGAGGGGACGGCCGCGGATGTCTTCATCGAGACGATCCATCGCTGGGGGGTTGATACGATTTTCGGCCTCCCCGGTGACGGCATCAACGGTCTGATGGAGGCGCTCAGGGTTCATCAGGAGAAGGTGCGCTTCATCCAGGTGCGGCACGAAGAAGCCGCGGCGTTCATGGCGTGCGCGTACGCGAAATACACGGGCAGGCTCGGCTGCTGCATCGCCACCTCCGGCCCCGGCGCGATCCATCTTCTCAACGGCCTCTATGACGCGAAGATGGACGGGCAACCCGTCCTCGCGATCACCGGCATGACGTACCACGACATGATCGGCACGTTCTACCAGCAGGATGTCAATACCGAAGCGCTCTTTTCGGACGTGACGGTCTACGATGAGCGCGTGATGAGCGGGTCGCAGGCGGAGGAACTGGCAAATATGGCGTGCCGGGCGGCGCTCAGCCGGCGGGGCGTCGCACATATCACCTTCCCCAATGACTTGCAGGAGGTGGCGCACGACGCGGGCCGCTCCAAAGCGAATATTCCTTCGCATACGTCAACGAACTATCGCCCGGAACACGCCCTCCCAACGCATGACGAACTGGCGCGGATGGCCGATATTCTCAACAGTGGAAAGAAAGTGGCGATCCTTGCGGGCCGGGGCGCGCTCGACGCGACGGATGAGTTGGAGCAGGTCGCGGATATGCTCGCCGCGCCGATTGTGAAGCCGCTGTTGGGCAAGGCCGCTGTACCGGACGAAAGCCCGTACAGCACCGGCGGCATCGGCCTCTTAGGCACCGCACCCTCCGAGGATGCGCTGGAGAACTGCGACACACTCTTCATGGTTGGCTCGTCGTATCCGTATATCGAGTTCCTGCCGAAGCCCGGCGCGGCGCGCGGCGTCCAGATTGACATTGACCCGGAGCGAATCGGCCTGCGCTATCCCGTGGAGATCGGCGTCGCAGGGGACGCGAAGACGGTACTGAAGGCGCTCATCCCGCTGCTCACGCGCAAAAAGGATCGCTCATTCCTTGATACGGCGCAAAAGGGGATGAAGGAGTGGTGGGCGCTCCTCGACGAACGGGGGCAGCGCACGGATACGCCGATGAAGCCGCAGGTCGTCGCGTGGGAGTTGAACCGGTTGCTCGCGGACGACGCGATTATCAGTACAGATAGCGGCACAATCACGACGTGGGCGGCGCGATACATTCGCATCAAGCGGGGGCAGATGTTCTCCTGCTCCGGCAACCTCGCCACGATGGCGCCCGGTTTCCCGTACGCCAACGCCGCGCAGGTCGCCTTCCCCGATCGTCAATGCATCGCGCTCGTCGGTGATGGCGGCTTCACGATGCTGATGGGCGAACTGGCGACCGCAGTGAAGTACAACCTGCCGGTGAAGATCATCATCTTCAAGAACAACGTACTCGGGCAGATCAAATGGGAGCAGATGGTCTTCCTCGGCAACCCGGAATACGGCGTCAAGTTGCAGACGCTCGACTTCGCCAAGATCGCCGACGCGGCGGGCGCGAAGGGCTTCACAATCACCGACCCGAAGGAGTGCCGCGCGACGCTGGAGGAGGCCTTGCGCCACCCCGGCCCGGCGATTATCCAGGCGGTGGTGGATCCGAACGAGCCGCCGATGCCCGCGAAGGTCAAGCCTGAACAGGTGCTGAAGATGGGGGAGGCGCTCCTGCGCGGTGAGCCGAACCGCGTGCGCATCGGCACGACGCTCTTCCGTGACAAGGTGGACGATCTCTTCGTGACAGGTGGCCACAAGAACGGCGCGGATGAGAGCGTGGTGGACAAGGTGAAGGAGAAGATCCGCGACATCGTCGAATGATTCGCCCTCACCCCCGACCCCTCTCCCACGCTCGCGTGGGAGAGGAGCGTAGTGGACCGTTTCACGTATAAATCCCATCTCTCCCCCCCACCCCATCGCCCGACGGTCCTCAACGTTTCCGTGGCCGAAAAGCGATGGAGAGGGGGCCGGGGGGTGAGGAACGAGGTTGTCCATGAATCCTGTCGCTTCATTTACCCAAGCCGCCGAGGAGCGGGCGCGCGCGGACGTCCGCCAATTGCTGCCGCACGAACTGACCGACGAAGGGAGACTGCTGCTTCAGCATATCCGCGAAGGGCGGTTCCAGCGCAGCCTCGCCCTCATCGCCGGTTTTTCGAGTATCCTCAGCGGCCTGGAAGTGACCTACGAACACTATCGGGGCAGCTACAGCCAGCGCGTCATGTACACGCCGGTCATTCTCAGCCCCACACTCTTCGCCGCGTCGGTCGCGGGTGCGACGAATCGCAAGGCGGCGCGGACCGTTTTACCGGTAGTCTCCGCGCTCGCCATCGCCGACGGACTGGTTGGGTTCGCCTTCCATGTACGCGGCGTCCATCGCAAACCGGGTGGCTGGCGACTACCGGTCAATAACATCATCATGGGGCCGCCGATCCTCGCGCCGGTCCTCTTCGCGATTAGCGGCTATCTTGGTTTGATTGCCGCCTTCCTTCGCCGTGAGGACGACCCCGAGGTGGCGACGATGCAGGGCGCGCCCGACGCCACCACATCGCCCCGCTCCGCGTGGATGAGCCTGCTTCCCCGCAGTATCACGGAAGAGATGCGGACGCTGGAGCAGGACATCCGCGAGGGGCAGTTCCAGAAGCATATGGCCGCCGCGATGGCCTGTGCGGCGCTCTGTAGTGGCTTCGAATCGCTCTACTCCCACTACGAGAACGACTTTCAGTACAAGAAACTGCAATGGAGCCCGATCCTCCTCACGCCACTGATGGCGGCGGCCGGCCTCGGCGCGGTGAAGAGCCGCACAGTTGCCCGCACGCTCCTGCCCGCCGCGTCGGCGGCGGCGATCCTCGATGGCTCGGTCGGTTTCTGCTTTCATGTGCGCGGCATTCTTCGGCGTCCGGGTGGGGCGAAATTGCCGCTCTACAACCTCATCTACGGCCCCCCTGCCTTCGCGCCGCTGCTCTTTGCGGCCAGCGGCTTTCTCGGCCTCCTCGCGAGCCTTCTGAGACGGGAAGAGGACAGTAATGGACAATAAATCAATCGGCGGTCGGCAGTCGGCGGTCGGCAGCGATCCCACCTCAGCCCTCAATCCTGATCGTTTGCCGACCAACAAGAGCACCGGCCAACCGATTCCGCCGGGGCCGCAGCCCGGCTATTACCCGGAGTTCAATACGCTCAGCCAGCAGGCGTTCTGGGACGCGGCGACGCGCACGGTCGTGCTCGACCGCGTCCAGAATCCGCCGCCCATCCGCTTTTTCAGCGCGGACGAGGCGCGATTGATGATTGCACTCTGTGACCGCCTGCTCCCGCAGGAGGACCGCGACGCGGCGCACAAAATCCCCATCGTTAGCACGATTGACGACCGGCTCTTTACGGGCCGGATTGACGGCTACCGTTTCGACGACATGCCGCCCGACGGTGAGGCGTTCCGCCTCGGCCTGCAAGGGATCGAGGCGGTTGCCCAGCATATGCATGGCCGCTCCTTCGTTGACCTTGAGCCGCTGGAGCAGGATCAGGTGGTTCAGACGCTTCACGATGAGAATCCGCCCGCCGGAGAAGAATTCTGGAAGCGCGTGCCGCTTGACCGTTTCTGGGTGCTACTGATGGGCGATGTCGTGGATGCCTACTACGCCCATCCTTTCGCCTGGGACGAAGTCGGCTTCGGTGGCCCCGCCTATCCGCGTGGCTACATGCGCCTCACCAACGGCAAGCCGGAACCGTGGGAGGTCCACGAGCAGCGATACGACTGGGACGCGCCGAAAGCCTCCCTCTCCGATGCATACCGCCCCATCGGCGGCACCCACCCCGGCCGCCAACAACCGACCGGACAGGAGGGGACGCATTAATGAAAACACCGCTCTTTGGCTCGTTTGACGGAAATGACACCGACCTGCACATGCTTGGCCCCATCCAGGCGATAGACGTGCCGATGCGGCAGTACGGGCCGGATGATGAGGTGGATTATTGCATCGTCGGCGTTGGCTCGGCGGGTGGCGTGCTCGTGCAGCGCCTGGCGCACGCCGGGTTTCGCGTCGTCGGCATCGAGGCGGGGCCATTCTGGGATACCGAACGGGATTGGGTGAGCGACGAAGCAGGCTCGCACAAGCTCTACTGGAACGAGTTGCGCATCACGGGTGGGGAGAATCCCGTCACGCTGGGTGCGAACAACAGCGGCCGGGGCGTCGGCGGCGGTTCCGTCCATTGGGCGGGCTTCACGCCCCGATTCCATCCCTCGGATTTCCGCGTTTACTCCGAGGACGGCCTCGGTGCGGACTGGCCCATCTCCTATTGGGAATTGAAGCCGTACTACGAGATGCTGGAGCGGGAGATGCC
>JAICJW010000184.1 GCA_025928215.1 Chloroflexia bacterium
AAATCCTCCCCCTGAACAGGACGTGACGCGACCGCTCAACGATCTCGCCAGAGTGCTGACAACGCGCGACACCGCTGCCCTCACGACCGATGCGAGCGGCGCGACCGTCGGCGATGGCCCCGCGCTCGCCGGGATCACGACGGTGCGGGCGCCGATGCTCGATCCCACCGTCTATGCATCCGTCGCGGAGACAAATCAGGAGCGCCACTTTCGCGCGCAGACAGCGGACGGATCGGTGCTGGTGGAATTAGTCCCGCTCGTCCGGCAGACGGCGACGGCGTCGCATACGGTCGGCGTGCTGGAACTGAGCACCTCGCTGCAAAATGTGGACTCCTTCCTCGGGCGATTGCGCCTGTTGCTGCTGATCGGCGCGGCGCTGGCCGTGCTGGCGACGGTTGGGTTGACGATTCCGCTCGTCGCCGGTTTGCTCCAACCGCTTCGCCGGATGGCGCGGACGAGCCGGGCCATCGCCGCCGGGGATCTCAGCCAGCGCGTCCCCATCCCGCGCGGTGGCGACGAACTGACCGATCTCGCCGAGGCGTTCAATGAGATGGTGAGCAAGTTGGAAGCAGCGTTCGCCACGCAACGTCGCTTCGTCGCGGATGCCTCACACGAACTGCGCTCTCCCCTGGCGGCGCTCGGTGGCGGCATGGAGATGATTCTCATGGGCGCGGATCAGGCCGATCCGGCGGCGCGTGCCCGGCTCCTGCGGCTGATGGAATCGGAGATTGCCCGGATGGACCGCCTCGTGGATGATCTGCTGACGCTCACCCGCTTCGATGCCAATCCGCTCGGCACGGTGCAGCGTGCCCCCGTGGACCTCTGCGCGCTCGCAGCGGAAGTCGCCGATGTGACGCGCCTGCTCGCGCCCGACCGGAGTGTCGTGCTGGAGGCGCCCGCCGATCCGGCGATTATCGTGCCGGGTGACGCGGACCGGCTGCGGCAGACGCTCCTCAATCTCTGCGCGAACGCTCGCGCCTACACGCCCCCCGGTGGGACGATCACCGTCGGTGTGGGGCGGGTCGGCGGCGATGCGGTGTTGACGGTCGCAGATACTGGCGAAGGCATCCCGCCGGACGATCTGCCGCGCGTCTGGGACCGCTTCTCCCGCGCGGACCCGGCGCGCGCGCGACAGAGCGGCCAAGGGGGGCTTGGCCTCGGCCTCGCCATCGTTCAGGCAATCGTGCGGGCACACGGCGGTACGACCGCGATTCGTAGCACGCCCGGCGCGGGTACGACGGTGACCGTGACCCTTCCCGGTGCCACCGTACAAGAGAAGGCAGAGATGCCCGCCGCGGACGGATCGCCGCTCAGCTCTTCTCCTCGATGAAGGTCAGCATACGCTTCCAGGCATCCGCGCACGCTTCCTGATGCTCGGCGAACCGGCGGTCGAAGAAACTGTGCGGCGCGCCCGGGTATGTCATGAAGGCATGCGGCTTGCCCGCCGCGGTCAGGGCTTCATCGAACGCATCCACCGCGCTCTGGGGAATGCCCGCGTCCGCGCCGCCGAACAGCCCGAGCAGCGGCGCGGTGTACTCGTCCACCCGCTCAATTGGTGCGGGTGAGCCGTCCCGCGTCGGGCCGCCCGGCCGCCCGTACAAGCCGATCGCGCCCGCGAGGCCGAGGCCGTTGGCCGCCTGCAACCACGAATTGCTGCCGCCGAAGCAGAAGCCGACCGTGAAAAGGGTTATCGCTCCGGCAGCCTTCAGTTCGTCGAGGGCGGCGGCGGTGTCGAGGGCGATCTGGTCAGCCTTCGTCTGCGCGACGTGCGTCTGCCAGTCGAAGTCCTCACCGCGCGCGTCATCATGGCCGACACCGGCGGTGCGACCGAAGTAGTCGATGGCGATCGTCGTGTAGCCGTGCTCGGCGAAATGCACCGCCAACTCCTCGTAGTAATGGTGCAGGCCGCGAATATCCGGCAGGATGACGACCCCGACGGTACCCGGTTGGCGCGGTTTGGCGAGGAACGCGGCGAATCGTGCGCCATCGCTGGCGGTCAGCGTGCGCACATGGGATTCGATCTCGGCCCCCGCGATGGGGGCAATCGGCGGTCGGGCGCCAGAATCAAAACACATCGCGGTTTCTCCTTCCTCGGTATCGGCACGATCACGAAGCGTCCATCTCCGTGTCCCGGTTGCTACCTGGCCTATCGTACTCGATCGCGTGCGCGGCGTGGCCGTTGCTGTCGCGATCCATTGCCGCCATCGGCGCGCTCATCATCCTGAGCATCGCCGGCCCACCGGTGCGGAGGAACCGGATGACAAGCACGAGCGCGATGATGAGGAAGATGATATTGAGCCAGCTCGTGTAGTTCCACCGGATGCCTTCGCTTTTCGTGCTGACCGTGCGATCCGTCGGAATGATGCCGAGCGCACCGAAGACGATTTCGATGATGTATCCAGTCACCGCCATCGTCGCGTAGAACGTTCCGAGGATGTAAAGGGCGACCTTCCCGCCGTAATACTTGCGGTAAATATCGAGCACCGGCAGGACGATCAAATCCGCGAAGATGAAACTGACGACGCCGCCGAAACTGATGCCGCCGCGCCACAATACCGCCGCCAGTGGCACATTGCCAACCGAGCAGACGAAACTGATGATCGCGACCAGCGGCCCGACCAGCGGCCCTTCAATCTTGGCGAGCGTCGGGTGCCCCGTGAGGAAGAAGTGTTGCCAGAAGGCATCGGGCACCCACGCCGCGAGCGCCCCGGCGATCAGAAAACCGAGCACGATGTCCGTCCAGACGGAGGCCCAATCCATCACGAAGTAGTGGCTGATCGCGGTCGAACCTTTGCCACTGAAGACCTTCCGGATCACTGAGCCGCCCTCGACGCTCATGTCCATCTCCGCATGACCCTCCATGCGGCCGACCCTGCCTTGATCCGCGTTTTTCCGCGCCATTGCCACCAGTTTGGGCGTCAGCGTGAGACGGAAGATCAGCGCGATCAGGATAACCATAATGACGCCGCCGACATATTCCGCCGCCATGAAGGGCCAACCCAACAGCACGACGAGGATGATGCCGAGTTCGATCACGAGGTTCGTGGAGGCGAGTTCGAAGGCCATCGCGGCGGTGAAGCTCGCCCCCTTGCGAAAGAGCGAGCGGGCGAGCGCAACTGATGCATACGAGCAGGAACTGGAGGCGATGCCGAACAATCCGGCGAACGTGATGCTCCGGGGCGAGTCGTCGCCGAGGAAGCGCGCCATCGCCTTGTGCGAGACGACAGCCTGGACGATGCCGGAAAGCCCGAAGCCAAGGATGAGCGGCCAGAGCACATCCCAGAACATAGCGAATGCGGTGCGAAGCGCATCGCCGAGCGCGCCCACGATCCCTGCCATCCCGAACCCCCCTCCTTGCATACCCCGGTGGGGTATTGCCGTTAGCGTATACCCCCGTGTGGTATCTGTCAAGAGGAGCTGGCAACGGACGGTGGGTAGCAAAAGAGGCGGCTCCGTTACTCCCCGGCGGGAAAGGCATAACTGGTCGTCGGCGGCTGCAGCGGCGTGCCAATCTCAATGGTGATCAGTTCGTGCGGCGTGAGGGGGATACTTGAATAATCGGTGACGAGTTGATCGCCCACATAGACATGAATAGCGTCGGGGCTTGCCGCGCGGAGGGCGCGGACAAAGGCATCGCTCACCGGTTGACTGGCTCCGCCTTGCGCGTCGAGTTGAGCGGTGCGCTGCCAGACATCGAGGAACTGACCGAGGGTGTAATTCTGCGTCGTCGGACTCTCAACATGCACGACGCCCGTCGTGTCATGGACATGCAACCAGTAGAAGCAAGACCCGCCGGGGATATTCGCGGCGGCGGGGATGCCGATGAAGGCCGGAAGGGTCACGGGCTTACCATCCTGATAGAGCGTCAGATGCGCGTGGATGTGATAGGCGAGCGATTCGCTGCCGAGGCATTGGACGCCATCAACCGGGAGATTGGCGGCGTTCACGCTCTGCGTCTGGACCGTGCTGTGGATGCGGCTATACGCGAAAAATCCCCCACCCACAATGAGGATCAGGACGGCAACGAGGATGCCGCCACCGATCAGCAGCCCGCGCTTGCGCCGCCGCTGGCGCTCCTGCTCGGCACGCAATTGTGCTCGTTGGCGGGCGCTGCTGCGTTGCGCCCCCGGCTCGTTCTTCGCGGTCATTGGCGTGTCTCCCGTGTCACTGCTTTAGTTTCCACTGCTCGTAGGCGGCGAGGGTATCGGCGTCCGGGGGATAGACCCCCTTGATGCTGCGGCCGCTATCAATCAATTCGCGGATGAAGATCTCTTTCGGTTCGTACTCCGCTGCCTCCGCCGCCACCTCCGCCGCAATCGCCTGCGGTAGCACGATGACGCCCTCGCCATCGCCGACGAGCAGATCGCCGGGGCAGACCATCACGCCGCCGCAGGCAATCGGCACCTGAATATCCGCCGCGAAGTGCTGCGTCGTATTGACGGCGGCGTGCATGCCGCGCGCATAGACGGGCTGGCCGAGATCGCGGATCGTCGGTGTGTCGCGGAACGCGCCGTCGGTGACGAGGCCCGTCGCACCCCGTTTGAAGATACGGGCGGCGAGAATGTCGCCGAGGCTCCCGGCATGCGTGTTGCCCCGCGCGTCAATGACGAAGACCTCGCCCGGCCCGACCGTCTCGACGCCCTTGCGCTGGAGGTTCGTCAGATCGTCCAATCCCTCGCCGCCGGGCATATCCTCCCGCGCGGGGATGTAGCGCAGCGTGAAGGCCCGCCCGACCATGTGCTTGTGCGGATTGAGCGGCAGCACCCCCGCCATGAAGACGGATCGCACCCCGCGCCGCATCAGCAAACCGGAGAGCGTCGCCGTGCCGACATTCTCCAACTGCATCAGCGTTTCCGCCCCAATTTCCACTCGCCGCCGAATATCCGTCGCAGGCATCCCAACCCTCCTTTGGTCGAAACCGATTGAACCGCAGAGAACGCAGAGAGGGAAAGCGAATACCAAGAAGAATAGCACGGCATCATCGCTCTTCCTTACTCTTTATCCCTCCGCGTTCTCTGCGTCCTCTGCGTCTCCGTGGTTCAATCCGCTTTCCTCCCCGGTCAGTTTGGCGGCGAGGCGGCGGAGAGCGATGGCGCGCCAGCCGAAGGCGTCGAAATGCCAGACGCCGCGACCGCGGCGAGGCGGTTGCAAGAGGTGCGTCGGGAAGCCGTATGCGGCACCGAACTCGATCAGGAGATCGCGGTCGCTACTGAGGACGTGGCAATATTCGCCGGAGCCGAAATGCGGGTGGGACCAGCGGAAAAAATGGAGCGCGATCCCGCCGGTCTGCGCGTAGGCAATCGCCTCCCGCACTTCCCGCCGCTCGAACACCCGCACCGGCATCGCCATCGCATGCGTCATGGAATCATCAGAAACCGGATACGAACCGCGGAGACGCAGAGGACGCGGAGGGACAGAGAGCAGAGAAAGAGAAGGGGGACAGTGTTGGACAAGCGGGGTGATATCCCGTATCCAAATTTCCTTTCGTTTCTCCGCATTTCTCTGTATTTCTCCGCGTTCTCTGCGTCTCCGCGGTTCAATCGGTTTCTCCCTATATCGAAGGTTTGAGTTGGCAGCCGTCCACGGCGATGTTGGCGCCGGTGACGAGGCTGGCGCGGTCGGAGCAAAGGAAGACGCAGACATTGGCGATCTCCTCCGGCGTGCCGAAGCGGCCGAGGGGCATATCGTTGGCGATGAAGGTGGCGATTCCTTCGGGATCACGCTCTTTGCGCCGTGCCCAGCTGCCGCCCTCGAACATGATCGAGCCGGGTGAGACGGCATTGACGCGGATGCCGTCCGTGCCGAGTTCCTTCGCCAGCGAGCGGGCGTACATGATCTCCGCCGCCTTCGCCGCGTTGTATTGGGGCGAGCCGCCGACCTGCCAGCCGGAGACGGACGAGATAATGAGAATGACGCCACTCTTTTGCTCCCGCATCAGTGGCATCGCGGCGCGGCTCGCCCGGACGGCGGCATTGAGGTTGACATCGAAGGTGTGCTGCCACGCCTCGTCCGTGTTGCCGCCCATGCCGCCGCCGACATTGTTGATGAGGATGTCCAGCCCGCCCAATGCCTCCGCCGCCTCCCGCACGACGCGCCCGACCTCCGCTGCCACCGTCAGGTCGCCCGTCAACGCGACCGTTTCCGCGCCCCCGTCCCGCAGCCGCCGCGCCGCCGCCTCGACATCGGCGGTCGTCCGCGCGGCGAGGGCGACGCGCACTCCTTCCGCCGCCAGCCCCGCCGCAATGGCGTAGCCAATCCCCCGGCTCGCCCCGGTGACGAGCGCCCGTTTGCCGGTCAATCCAAGTTCCATAGATGTTCCTTTCAGTCGCGAGTACTACGCGATGAGGATTGGGTGCTGAGAATTCAACTCCGCTATGCTATCGCATCAGGCGACGATGGGGCGAGAATGTCGCGGATTAATGTACAGTAGCGAACAAGGGAGTTTGCACCGCTCCCCTACGCCGGCAGGCGATGCTTCTGCAAACCGCTATCACGCGAGGAGACAACGAATGGAGCAGCACCCCCTCGATGACGAATTGCGCGCCTTTATCGAGCAAGCGATGGCGCATTATCACGTGCCCGGCGTGGCAGTCGGGATATACCATGACGGCGCGGAGCAGGCCGGTGGCCTCGGCGTGACGAATGTGAGTCATCCGCTCGCGGTGGATGAACAGACGCTCTATCAGATCGGCTCGATCTCGAAGACCTTCACGGGGACAACGGCGATGCGCCTCGTGGAGCAGGGAAAACTCGATCTCGACGCGCCGATCCGTACCTACCTGCCGGGCCTCAAACTGGCCGACGCGGAGGCGACGGAGCGCGCGACGATGAAGCATCTGCTCACGCACACGGGCGGTTGGGTAGGAGACTACTTCGACGACCTCAGCGCGGGGGACGATGCGCTCGCGAAAATGACGGCGGCGATGGCGGACGTGCCGCAGGTCGCGCCGATTGGCACGCTCTGGTCGTACAACAATGCCGGGTTCGCCCTCGCGGGCCGGGTAATCGAGGTGCTGACCGGCCAGCCGTTTGAGGCGGCGGTGCAGTCTCTCGTCCTCGACCCGCTTGGTATGAAACACACCTACTACTTTGCGCGCAACATCGTCACCGAGCGGTTCGCCGTCGGTCACACGATCAAGGAGGATACCGCCGAGGTCGCGCGCCCGTGGGAACTGCCGCGCACGGTGAACCCGGCGGGCGGCCTCCTCTCCGATGTGCTCGATTTGTTCCTCTATGCCCGCTTCCAGATGGGCGATGGGACGGCGCGAGATGGAGCGCGCGTCCTCTCGCCGCAGAGCCTCGCCTTCATGCAATCTCCGCTCTACTCCAGGGGTAGTTCGGGCGAGATGGGATTGACATGGATGCTTGAGGACGTGGGTGGCGTGCGCACCGTCCGGCATAGTGGCGGGACGGTCGGGCAGCAGACGACGTTTGTCATGGTACCGTCGCGCACCTTCGCCCTCATCGTGTTGACGAATGCCGACCGGGGCGCCGAACTGCACGGCGAGGCGACGAAATGGATCCTCAGCCGCTATCTTGGCCTCGAAGACCGGGAACCGGCGATCCTCGATATCCCAGCGGATCAACGCGCGCCGTACGCCGGGCGCTATACCGCTGCCGCGCAGGACCTCGAACTGACCGTGTCGGGGAGTGGGTTCTTAGTGCAACGGATACCGAAGGGAGGCTTCCCGAACAAGGAGCAGTCCGCCCCGCCACCGCCGCCACCCATCCGCGCCGCGCTCGTTAGCGAGAATCTGCTGATCGCGCTCGACGAACCGATGAAGGGCACGCGCGGCGAGTTTCTCCGCGACCCGGACGGCGCGATTACCTGGCTCCGTCTCGGCAGCCGCGCGCATCGGCGGGTGTGACGCCGCCGGGAATACGCGGGCCGTTCATGTGTTACAAGCAATGCGGGGAGTAAAAACCCCGCAGGGGCTTAATGAAGAAAACGCGCATTGATACGAGGCGACTTTCAGTAACATAGCATATTCCTTCCCTTCCCTCCTCCTTCGGTCCGGTATCACCCGCACCGGACCACCAGAGACCGGCGGCCGCAAGGCTGCCGGTCTTTGCTATGCTTGCGATCCGTGCTTCGCGTGGCGTGGCGCTTGCGTTGTACGGTGCGCGCGGAGGATGCGGGCGGGTGATGGCAGGTGGCCTGCCATCATCGGAGGAATAGATGGCGCACGAGACTGGCACACCGGCTTTCACGGAGAAGCGCCCCGCCGAAGTATTCGAGCCGGTCGAGCAGCCGCGCCTCACGCTGGGTGAGATGCAGCGGATCGTCCGGCGGCCGGGATTGCGCAATATCTGGCTCGCGCAGATCGTCTCCCAACTCGGCGACGGCATGTTCACGACCGCGATTGCGCTCGCCGTTCTCGACCGCACGAACTCCGGCACCGCGCTCTCGCTGACGGTGATCGCGCAGTTCCTGCCGTTTCTCTTCCTCGGTATCATCGCCGGTGCGCTCGTAGATCGCTGGGAGCGGCGGCGGACGATGGTCATCTCGGACATCATCCGGGGTGCCGTCGTGTTGCTCCTCCCGCTCCTCCACGCCTTCGGCGCGCTGCACGCCTATAGTTACGCCGTCGTCGCGTTTCTGCTCACCACTGCCGGGCTTTTCTTTGATACCGCCAAGAACGCCCTTATCCCGACGCTCGTCACCCGTGCA
>JAICJW010000463.1 GCA_025928215.1 Chloroflexia bacterium
GCACCGTGCTTCTTGAAGCTCTTGTTCCACATTGCTTTCAACTCGGCCTACCCACCAACAGTTATTAGTAATCATATTCGTTTACTTTAGTATTAATATTACTTACTTGTTCATCCTGGTACTCTTTGGCAATCAGTCGTTCTGCCTCCTGCTCGACGGCAGGTGCATCGCTCATCCAATCCCCTCCCTGATACAGTAATCCATCACGCGAAGCCGAGGCCGAAGAAGCCGAGCAGCGTATTGATGAGGATCGCCAGCGAGAGCATGCTGACGATCACCGTCGTCGTCCAGGCGACGATGTTATAGATCACGCCATTGCGATAGTCGCCCATCAGACCGCGATTATTGACGAGTTTCAGCACGGAGATGAGCACGAACGGCAAGGCGAGCGCGTTGATCAGTTGCGTGAAGATCAGCACCTGCACGAGCGGCAGGCCGGGGATCAGCGTCACCAGCACGCCGAGCGCGATTAGGCCAGTGAAGATACCGAGGAAGACCGGCGCGTCCCGCCACCCCTGATTGACGCCCTTCTCAAAGCCGAACGCTTCCGAGAGTCCGTAGGCGGTCGCCAGGGGCAGCACCCCCGCAGCGAGCAGCGACGCGCCGAGGAGGCCGACGCCGAAGAGGATGCCGGCGAACGATCCCGCCACCGGCTTGAGCGCCTGCGCCGCATCCGCCGCGCTCTGAATCGTGACGCCACGAATATAGAGCGTCGCGCCCGTCGCCACGATAATCAGGATCCCCGTAACATTGGCGAAGATGCTGCCGACATAGACATCGGCGCGCGTTACGGCGTAGTCACGCGGGCTGACGCCCTTCTCCGCGACGGAGGATTGGATATGCATCTGCATGTACGGGCTGATCGTCGTGCCGATGATCGTCACGACGGCGAAGAGGTATGCGGCATTGAACTGGACGTGCGGCGCGACCGTCTGGTGCGCCACGTCGCCCCAATCCGGCTTGGCGAGAAAGGCGGCGACCGGATACGATAGGAGCAGCAGCGCCATGCCGAGGAAGACCCGCTCCACCCGCCGGTACGATCCCTTCGCGATCAGATACCAGACGACGAATCCCATCAGTGGCACGCTGATGTACTTCGAGACATGGAAGAGTTCGAAGGCCGCCGCGATCCCCGCGAACTCCGAGACGACGATGCCGCCGTTCGCGACCAGCAGCGTCAGCATGACGAACGCCGTCCAGCGCAGTGAGAACTCCTCCCGGATCAGATCGGTCAATCCCTTGCCGGTGACCGCGCCCATCCGCGCGCACATCTCCTGCACGATGGCGAGGGCGGGGATCAGGAGGACCATCGCCCAGATCAGGCCGTAGCCGTAGTTCGCGCCCGCGTTCGCATACGTCGCGACGCCACCCGCGTCGTTCCCCGCACTCGCCGTGACAATGCCAGGGCCCAAGAGCGAGAGATAGAGCAGCATCTTTCCACGTGAAACGCGGGGGGCCTTCGGGCGGCGTGGCCGGATACGGCGCAATCGTTCCGCCGCCGTCGGCACGGCACTCGTGAGCGCGGTTCGTACCGTCCCGACCGGGCGGCCATTTACTGGGGCGTGCTTCTCCGCCGCGCGACCGCCGATATCGGTCTCGGGCCGCATTGGCTTCCACCTGCCATATCGTCGCTCCGCTCTCAGGACTGAGGAGTGAGGGCCGAGGACTGCGAGGAATCGCTCCCTGCTCAGTCCTCAGTCCTCAGTCCTAACTAAAGACTTTTAGCCGCTGACGCCAGGAATCCGGCAAGAGCCGTTCCATCGCGTCGTCTACCATGATGATGCCGAGGATTTCCTGCTCCTCCCCAACGACGGGGAGCGCGTATAGGCCATATTCGATCAGGAGGCGCGCCGCGTCATCCGCGCGGTCGCTGGCTTTCGCAGTGATCACGTCGCGCTCCATCAGATCGGCAAGTGGGGCAAGCGGCGCGGCGCTTACCAGTTGCCGCAGCGTCACGACGCCCTGGAGATATTCGGGGGGATCACCGTCCGGATCGTCAGGCGGGGGAGCGTCCCCCCGCTCGACGACGTAGAAGTAATAGACCATGTCCGGCTGCTCGTCCATCGCGCGCAGATGGGCGAGCGCCTCCTCAGCAGTCGTTGCGACGGGCACGGAGACGTAATCGGTCGTCATCATGCCACCGGCGGTGTCCTCATTATATTCGAGGAGTTCGCGCACATCCTCGGACTCTTCCGGCTCCATCAGCGCGAGCAGTTCATCCTGCTTCTCCTGCGACATATCGGCGAGGATGTCCGCCGCGTCGTCCGGGGCCATCTCTTCCAGAATATCGGCGGCGCGCTCGCTATCCATCTGTTCGAGAATGTCCGCCTGCCGCTCGTCGTCCAGTTCTTCGAGCGTATCCGCCGCCGTTTCATCGTCGAGTGCGGAGACGATTTCGGAACCTTCGTGGTACGACAAATCCTCGATGATATTGGCGATCTCCGCCGGATGCAGTTTCGCGAGCCGGTCGTGCGAGACCTTCAGGCGCACGGTCGGCGCGTTGGCGGCGAGATATTCGATATCCGCCCAATCCACGAGGTCACCGAGCGGGGCGCGATCCTGCTTGCGCCCGAAGCCGAGCCGGGCGATCAGCGCCCGCGCGCCGACATCCGCCCCAATCAGCCGGTAGGAGCCTTCGACGGGGGCGATCTGCAAGTCATTGACGCGCACGACGCGCTTGCCGTTAACATCAATGATCTGCCGATCAAGCACATTGCGGTTGAGGAGGATTTCGCCATCTCGCCGCTCGAAACGGCCGACATTCAATTTGGCGGAGGAGAGGGTAACACCGTCGGCGTCAATGCGGGCGATACCACCGACAGGAATGAAGAACTCCCGCCGCCCCTGCCGCGCGACAATGCCGGTTATGGGCGGGTAGCCTTCACCCATGCGCGCGATGAGGTCGCGCACGGTCGCGATCCGCTCGCCGTCCCGGTCGCGGATGGGGGCATTGATGAGTTGTGACAGGTAGAGCATGGTGGCTCCCCTTCCTGTCGCATGCCGCGCCGTTGCCGCGCCATTCGTCGTGCCATCGTGAACGCTATCCTACGTAATCCGTCTGAAACGAAACGACCGCGCCGGTGTCTGCGGGGGCCGTGCGGTCTGTCCACGGCATAGTGTAGCACTCGTTTCGGGCAGTGGCTACGGTTTCTTTCTCGACGCCAATGTTCCTCACGATTCTTTCCCGGATGCGCGATA
>JAICJW010000285.1 GCA_025928215.1 Chloroflexia bacterium
ACGCACGGCTCGTCGGCGGCGTGGCGCGGGCATGGGGGCGGACGCCGTTTGAGATGCCGCCGCACCCCAACGAGACGTTTCTTGCGGCGGAGCAGCACGAGATCGGCATGCTGCCGTGGGAGATCGCGCCGACGCTCAACCCCGCGACCGGCCTGCCGCATGCGTACCTCGAACTGAGCCGGATGGATCATCTCCGGCTCTGGCGCGACGCGGGGCCGCTAATGGCGACGCAGAGCCGCTATGCCGCGCTGCTCGTCTCCCGGCATGGCGTCTGGATCTTCTCGCAGTACGAGCGCCCGCCGAGCGATCCCGCGGAGCGTGCGGCGGTGGCTGCCTACCTGCATCGCGAGCGAGTATTCCAGTCCCGCATCCGCGCGAGCCTCGCCGCCGAATTGCCATATCGCGATGCAGTGCGGCTGCCGACTCTCCTACAATCGCATTACATCTTCTCGATCTGGGATCGCATCGCTGTTCACGCCTGCTATGGCGTGCCGGTGCCGGAGTGGGGCGTAGCCGCCGTCTATCGTTGGGAGCGCGTGCCGACCGTGGGCGGCACAACGGATTTGACGCTGACCCACGCCGCGCCGGATCGCTGGACGCTCGATCCGTGGCCGCTGACCGTGAACGAAGTGCGATTGATCGGTGAGGGGCGACTTCTGCGCGAGCGGTATGAGAACGAAGCGGCGATGCGGGAGGCGCTGACCGAGGCGCCGTGGGTGCGTTGGGAAAGCGTTATTGTGCCCGCGTAATACCGCGGGCGGATCGGAGCGGTCGCGGGAATGGCTGGCAGTCGTCTTGCTTTCCAATAGAGTGGTACGCACTGCGGCGTGCCGGAACATATGCGAAGGGGTACACCACGATGGATGAACACTTCACACCAATCACCGATCGGGAATCGCTCGACGCGCTCTTCGCCTCCTCGGCAGCGCATCCGGTGATCCTCTTCAAGCACGATCCGCACTGCCCGATCAGCGCCCGTGCGTACCGCGAGATGGAGCAGGTGCCGGGCGATGTCGCGCTCGTTGATGTCGAGCACGACAAGGCAATTGCCTCCGCCGTCGCGGAGGGGACGGGCGTGCGCCATGAATCACCGCAGGTGATCGTCATCAGGAACGGCCAGCCCGTCTGGTCCGCGAGCCACTTCAACATCAAGGCGTCTGCCGTCTCCGAAGCGGCGCACACCGATCCTACCTCCTAACCCCCTCCCGAAACGGGAAGGGGAAAGCCAATTCGAGGCATCGCGATACGTCACTCCTTCCCGCGTCGGGAGGAGGCCGGGGGGTTAGGTTTATCCCTTGACCGCGCCCGCTGCGATGCCCTGCACCATGAATCGTTGGGCAAGGAAGTAGAGGACCATCACCGGTAGCGCGGAGAGCACGGCCCCCGCCATGATCGGCCCCCAGAGAAACGTGTCGCCGGTAATCAGGTACTGCAAGCCGAGCGGCACCGTTCGTTTGTCGTCCGACGTGATAAAGATCAGGGCAAGGAGCAGTTCGTTCCACGCACCGGTGAAGGTGAAGATGCTCACCGCCACCAGACCGGGCAGCGAGAGCGGCAGCAGGATGCGCACGAGCGCGCCGATCCGCGTCGCGCCATCCACCATCGCCTGCTCCTCGAGGTCCGCCGGGATGCCCCGGAAATAGCCCATCAGGAGCCAGGTGCTGAACGGCGTCGAGAAACTGAGATAGACGATAATCAGGCCGTGCAGCGAATTGCCGAGATGGAGCCGCGCCACGATCACCGAGAGCGGGATAAAGAGGAGCGATGCGGGGGTGAGATAGGCGAGCAGGATCAGCCGCCCGATCAGCCCCTGCCCCCGGTACTTGAAGCGCACGAGGCTGTAGGCGCAGAGGGCGGAAATGAGCACCGAAATCACCGTGCTGCTCGTCGCGACGATGATACTGTTGCGGATATTGGTCAGGAAATGCTTCTTGACGATCAGCGTCCGAAAATTGTCGAGCGTCACCGCGTGCGGCACGAGGGACGGGACGCGATAAATATCGCGCGCGCTCTTCAGCGAGATCGTCACCATCCAGTAAATCGGGAAGACGATCAGCAGGCAGATAAGGACAAGCACGACGTACGTCACGATCGCGTGCAGCCGCCCCCGGCTCTCCGCGCGTGCCCGCTCGGCACTCTGTACCTTCACGTGGGGCTGTGTGATGGACGCCATATCAGTCCTTAGTCCTTCTGCAGAAGCGCCGCGACGATAAAGACGAGGATTGCCAGCGCCGGGATGATTGCGACCGAAACAGCCGCCGCCTCGCCGAGTCGCTGGCTCGCCAGGCCGAAATACGCGAGGACGGGCAGCACCATCGTCGCGTCGGACGGCCCGCCCTGCGTCATCAGCCAGATATTCTCGAACGAGTTCGCCGTCCAGATCGAGGAGAGGAGCGCGACGACGAGAATGACGTGCCGGATGCTCGGCAGCGTGATGAACCAGAAGCGCTGCCAGGCGTTCGCGCCGTCCGTCTTCGCGGCCTCATATTGCTCCTGCGGCACATTCTGCAAGGCGGCGAGGAACGAGATGCACCAGAAGGGGAAACCGCGCCAGACGGTCGCGATAATCACGGCGGGCATCGCGGTGGATTTCTGGCCGAGCCAGTCAATGATCCCCGCGTGGATATGCGTCTGCGTGAGCAGCAGATTGAAGCCGCCGCCAATCGGCAGGAAGAGAAGCCGCCAGGTGAGGAAGGCGACGAAGCCCGGCATTGCCCACGGCAGCAGGATAAATGAGCGGAACATACCCCGCGCCCGCAGTTTCTCATTGAGCAAAAGCGCGAGGCTCAGGCCGATCACGAGTTTCAGCCCGTCGGAAACGACCACGAGCACCAGGGTGTTCGTCAGCGCGCGTTTGAAACTGACGAAATTCCAGAGATAACGGAAATTCTGGAAGCCGACCCAGTGTCCGGCGTTCCCGACCACCCGGCTCGTGAACGAGATGACAATCGCGTAGACGAACGGATAGGCGACGAGCAGCAGGAGGACGAAGCAGACCGGGATAACGAAGAGATAGCCGGTCAGCGATCCACGGCGGGCAAACGTCCAGAACGGACGCCGCGTGTCGAGGACTGAGGATTGAGGACTGAGGACTGAGTTCCCCTGCTGGACCGCCATAATGACCCTCATCGCGATATTCAGAGACCGGAGGGCGGTTCACGAACCGCCCCTACGCAATTATGCGCTGCCTGCTGCCTACTTATACTTCGCGTAGATAGCGTCGCCCGCTTTCTGCGCCTCGGCAATCGCCTTGTCGAGATCGTACTTGTCAATGACTACCCGCTGAATCATCTTCGGCACGATGTAGTTATTGTTGAAATCGGCGTACGCCGTATTGTTCACGTCCGGGAAGGCGGGCGCGGTGCCGTTGACGACGAGATCGGCGAGGCCGATATGCACCGGATCGGTCTTGAACAAATCGTACGTCGTCTCATCCTGCAATACCGGGCCATAGATGGCGAGCGGGTAGTATTTCTGCGTGAACTCCTTGTTGGCGAGGTATTCGAGCAGGGCCTTCGCCGCGTCCGCATTCTTGCTCGATTTCGGCACGCCCCGGATAACGGGCGTACTGGGTGAAACGAGCATCTTCGGTCCCTTCGGCAGCGCGGAATAGAGGGTGTTGTTCAGGAGGTCTTTGTCGTTCGCGCGCATCCAGACCGTGACGCTTCCGGTATTGGCGATGAAGACCGCCTGCCCGGATTGATAGGCGTTGTTATCCCCCGCGCCGTCCCAGGTCGTGACACCGGGCGGGAACTGACCCTTGTTGTACTCATCCGTCACCCACTGAAGGAAGGCTTTCGTTTCCGGTGAGGTGATGGTGCAGGTCTTGCCCGCATCATCCGCGACGCGCCCGCCCCAGGATTGCATGATGCTCACCATGTCGTTGCCGTCGCCGACATTCGAGATCGCGAATGCCATGCCATAGAGCGGCGATTTCGTCACCTTTTCCGACATGTCGCTCAGTTCGGTCCACGTCTTCGGCGCGTCGTTGAAACCGGCCTTCTTCAATACGTCGTTGCGGCGGAAGAGGACGTTGCCGCCCATGCCGTACGGAATACCGTTGTGCATGCCGCCAAAGAGTTTGGGATCAACGGCGGTATCAACCGCTTTCAACCAGCCGCCATGCGCCTTGCCGATCTTGGCATAGGTATCATCGAGCGGCAGGAGTTGATTCTGATTCGAGAGTAGCAAGAGGAGATCGAGGCCCATATCGAGCGCGTCGGGCATCGTATTCGAGGTCACCGCCGCCGCGACTTTCTGGTTCGTCTCGTTCTGGTTAATCATCACCACGTCAATGGCGATCTTGTTCTGCGTGCCCCAGTCCTTAATGGCCTGAACCTGAAGGTTGTTCGCGTCGTCCGAGAAGATCAGGCCGCCCCAGTACGTCATCTTGCCGGTGCTGGAGACGACCGCCGGCGCGGTTGTGCCGCTTGCTCCCGTCGTCACGGAACCGCTCGCGCCGGTGGTCGCCGCGGGGGCGGTTGTGCTCGCCGGTGCGGCGGCGGAACCGCTCGTGGTCGTCGCGGCAGCCGCAGCCTTCGTCGGCGTCGCGGCGACGGGGGAGCCAAACGGATTGGCGCCCGCCCCCGTTGTCGGCGTCGTGCCGCCGGCCGAACCGCCGCTACTGCTCGGAGTATTGGTCGCGCTGTTGCCGCCGCACGCGGCGAGGATGGCTGCCGCCGCCGTACCCGCGATACCGCCCAGAAAGTGCCGTCGCGAAACGCGTGTCGTACCGGACATAAGTCTCTTCCTCCCGCGTGAATTGCGTCGCGTGCCCTTGACAGCGGGAACGTAACATGTGAAATGTTACCTGTCAACACGATTGGGGTGATCGGAATCGGACGGACAAAGAGGAGAGCGGCACTATGGGGGGAGAGATGCGGATCGCATTGGGCCAGTTCAACGAGCTGACGGACGAGAAGTTGGTCTTTGCCAAGCAGCTCGGCGTCAGTGGCGTGCAGATGAACCTGCTCGGCCACTCGCCGCTGCCGGGCGATCAGCAGTGGGAGTACGAAGACTTGCTCGCGTTGCGCCTGAAGACCGAGGAGTACGGCCTGACCTTCGAGGCAATCGAGAATGTGCCGCTCCATTTCTATGACAAAGCGATGCTCGGCCTGCCGGGCGGCGATGAGCAGATCGCGCACTATTGCGCCACGATCCGCAATATGGGCCGCGCCGGAATCCCGATTCTCGGCTACCACTTCATGCCAAACTCCGTCTGGCGCACCTCGCGCACCGCGCCGGGACGCGGCGGCGCGCACGTCACCGCGTTCGATATGGCGCTCGTCGCGCAGGCCACCCCCGCCGAGCAGCGTGTCTTTGCCGGCGTCAGAGGCGCGGCGCTCGTTGAGCAGGAAGTGACCGCCGCGCGGATGTGGGAAAACTACGCTTCGTTCATGCGGGCGGTGCTGCCCGTTGCCGAGGAGGCGGGCGTCACGCTCGCCCTCCATCCCGACGACCCTCCGGTGGAATCGCTCGGCGGCGTCGCCCGTATCTTCAAGAGCGTGGACGACTTCAAGCATGGTTATGAGATCGCGAATGGCAGCCCGGCGTGGGCGCTCGATCTCTGTCTCGGCTGCTGCTCCGAGATGCCCGGCGGCGCCGCCAACGTCCGGGAGATGATCGAATACTTCGGCCCCAAAGGGCGCATCGCCTACGTCCACTTCCGCGATGTGCAGGGAACCGTCCCGCAGTTCGCCGAGTGCTTCATCGGCGAGGGAAATTTCAATGCGGCGGAGACGATGCTGCTGCTGAAGAAGAGCGGCTTCACGGGGTTCCTGCTGGATGATCATGTGCCGAACATGGACGGGGATACGCCGTGGGGCCATCGCGGGCGGGCGCACGCCATCGGCTACATGCAGGGGCTGCTGGACGCAATCGCGGCATTTGAGAAGTAGCCAGTAGCCAGTAGTCGGGGGTAAATATTGAGAAAAAGGGAAAAAAAACACAGACAAAAGAAAACCCACAAAAGTCGAAAAGACAGGAGGGTGGGGGTGTTAGAGCAAAACGACCCGACCACCAAAGTA
>JAICJW010000441.1 GCA_025928215.1 Chloroflexia bacterium
AAGTGGCTCGAACGGGGGGGGAGGATCAACAAGGCGAAGTCGCTGCTCGGTTCCGTCCTCTCAATTAAACCCCTCCTACGATTGCAGGAGGGGCAGTTGGAACCCTTCCAGCAACCCCGAACGCGCTCGAAGGCGATTGAGGCAATGATCGAGTGGATCAAGCGTTTCCCCGATCCCGCCGGTGTCGCGATCCTTTACGACGGAACGGAGGCGACGCGTGCCGAAGCCGAGGGAATCGCCGATCGCCTCGGGCCGTCTATCCCGCGTGACCGCGTCACCATCGCGCACTACGGCACGATCTACGCCGTCCATCTCGGGCCGCGCGGCATTGGCGCGATTATCCTCAAGCGGGCGTGATCGCTGGCGAAAAACCCGCGTAGTACAATATCCCATGAGGAGACGCGGGGACGCTGTCTCGTGATACAATCTGTACGGACAAACCGCACGGACATGAAGGGCCTGCCATGGCTGCAACCGCCGAAACAGGCAAGCGAACCAAACGAGATGAATTGCTGGCGCTCCTGCGCGAGGAGTGGCGGCGCGGATTCGATAATGGCGTCGTCACAGGTGGCATGCGCGCGTTGCAGGCGGAGTACGGCCCCTTCGTCCCGCCGGAAGTCTTCGCCGCGCTCCGCCATTACAGTACGCTCGATGCATCAGGCCGCAAGCGCGCACTCACGCTCGCCGGGCAGATGCTGAGCGCGCCGCCGCAGACCCTCACCCCCGGCCCCTCTCCCTCACGGGGCGAGGGGAGGGGATTGCACCCTGCCACGCCCCCACCCCTCTCCCACGCAACGGAGATAGAGGCCAAACCGCCACCGAAGCCGAAACCGCAGACCCCCGTCAAGCCGATGGCGCTTGGAGACGAAATCATGTACCTGCGCGGCGTCGGGCCGAAGAATGCGGCGCTGTTCGAGAAGTTGAATGTGCGCACGGTCGGCGATCTCTTGTATCTCGTGCCGCGCCGCCACGACGATTTCTCGCAATTGCGGCCACTCTCGCATCTCAATTACGGCGATGTGGTGACGGTCGTCGGCCATGTGCTGCGGATCGCGGAGATACCGACCGCGACGGGCAAAGCGCGCACGCAAGCCGTCGTGATGGATGACACGGGCACGATCAATATCACCTGGTTCAGTCCGTACGTCGCCCGGCAACTCCATCAGGGCGAACAGGTCGCGCTCTCCGGCACTGTCGAGGAATTTCGCGGCGTTCTGACCTTCACGAACCCGGAGTGGGAGCGCATCGAGCCGGGCACCGACCTCGGCAGCCGGATCATTCCCGTCTATCCCCTCACTGACGGCCTCTACCAGAAGACGGTGCGCGCGGTCGTTCGCACGGCGATTGCCGCGACGGCGGGGCAGATCGCGGACTGGCTGCCGGAGAGCGTGCGGCAGGCGCAGGGGCTGATCCCGCTCGGTGAGGCATTGCCGCAGTTCCACTTCCCCGACTCCCCCGCGTCGTATCATCAGGCCCGCACGCGGCTGACATTTGACGAATACTTCCTGATGCAGCTCGGCATGGTGCAGCGCAAGCAGGCATGGCAGGCGGAGGCAAAGGGCGCGGCGATGCCCGCCGACGGCGCGATGCGCGACGAATTCCTGTCGCGGCTTCCTTTCGCGCTCACCGGCGCACAGCAGCGGACGCTCGACACGCTGCTCGCGGAGATGGCCGGAGAGACCGCGATGAGCAGGCTCATCCAGGGCGATGTCGGCTCCGGTAAGACAGTCGTCGCGGCGGCGGCGATGTACGCGGCGGTGCGCAATGGCTATCAGGCCGCGCTGATGGCCCCGACGGAGATCCTCGCCGAGCAGCATTTCCGCACGCTCAAGCGGCTATTCGACCAGTTTCCGGCAGAGCAACGCCCCTACGTCGAACTCCTGACCGGCAGCACGCGCGTCACACAGCGCCGCCCGGTCCTCGATGGCTTGCAAAAAGGCGTCGTCGCTATCCTCGTTGGCACGCACGCGCTGATCGAGGACCCCGTCGTCTTCGCCAATCTCGGCTTCGTCGTCGTGGACGAGCAGCACCGTTTCGGCGTCGGGCAGCGGGCGCGGCTGCGGGCGAAGGCCCGGAATATCGCGCCGCATATGCTCGTGATGACGGCGACGCCGATTCCGCGCTCACTCGCGCTGACCCTGCACGGCGATCTCGATGTCTCGACGATTGACGAACTGCCGCCCGGCCGCACGCCCATCGAGACCCACGTGATCCAGGGCGACGAGCGGGAGCGCGCCTACGACACGGTGCGCGACGCGGTCGCGGCGGGCAACCAGGCATTCATCATCTGTCCGCTCGTCGAGGAATCAGAGACATTGGAGGCGAAATCGGCGGTCGCGGAGCACAAGCGGTTGCAGGAGACGGTCTTCCCGGAACTCTCGCTCGGCCTGCTGCACGGCAAGATGCCGCCCCGCACGAAAGACCGCGTGATGAGCGCCTTCCGTGACGGCACATATCACGTACTGGTTGCGACATCGGTTGTCGAGGTCGGCATTGATGTGCCGAACGCGACGGTGATGCTCATCGAGGGCGCGGATCGCTTCGGCCTCAGCCAGTTGCATCAGTTCCGGGGGCGCGTCGGACGGGGGAGCGATGCCTCCATCTGTCTACTGATCGCGGACGATGTCAGCCGCACCGGTCGGGAACGAATCATGCTGATGGAGTCCACGAACGACGGCTTCGTGCTCGCGCAGGCCGATCTGGAGATGCGCGGCCCCGGTGATCTGTTCGGCACCGCGCAGAGCGGTTATGATTTGCCGCTTCGCGTCGCGGCGCTCGGTGACACGCGCACGCTCGAACAGGCGCGCTTCGCGGCGGAGGCGCTGCTGGCGGCAGACCCGCACCTGATGCACGCCGAACACACCGCGCTCCGCGATCGCCTCGACCACTTCTGGTCCCGCGAGGCCGGTGCGGGAGACAAAAGTTGAGGACGCAGCGATGCGCGTAATTGCGGGTGAGGCGAAGGGGCATCGGCTGAAAGCGCCGAAGGGGATGCTGACGCGTCCGATGGCGGACAAGATCAAGGGGGCGGTCTTTTCGATGCTCGCGTCGCTGGGGATCGAGTCCGATCAGGTGCTGGACCTCTATGCCGGGAGCGGCGCAGTGGGCATCGAGTTTCTGTCGCGCGGCGCGACGTGGCTCGATGCGGTCGAGCAGCGCCCGGATGCCGTCGCCGTCATTGTTGAAAATCTCGCGCACACGAAGTTCACGGCGCACGCGCAGGCACACAAAACGACCGTGCAGGCATTCCTCGGCCGCCCGACCATCGGGCCCTATGATACGGTGATGATGGACCCGCCCTATGCCGATCCACAGATCGCGGCGATGATGGACCTCGTCGCGTCGCGCGCGCCGGATCGCGGCATTCTGCCCGGCGCGACGCTCGTTATCGGCCATTCGCCGCGCGTCACATTGCCCACACAGGTGCGGAGTTTCGGCCTGTTGCGGAAGCGCTGCCACGGG
>JAICJW010000538.1 GCA_025928215.1 Chloroflexia bacterium
CCACCGCACCTACCGACTTTTAGACGCTTCCCCACCACACCCATGACCCTTGCCGAAGCAGCCTGAGTTACCGCAAACAGGAGAATTGACGAATGGAACAAAAGTTCTGTAGTATGGTTTCATAAGAGAGCAAGGCATGTCTTGCCCCTCCGAGAACGTTACCCGATCCGGGGAGGAGAGTATGAGCCAGAATGCCGTGAAGCGTCTTTATCTGATGCAGGTTGGGTCCGTGCCGGAATACCAGATTCCGATTGTCTGCTATCTGGTGCAAACGGGTGACGGCAAGAATATTCTGATTGACAGTGGCCTGCCGGAGATTATCCCCGAAGGAGAATCGGGGTTCGAGAATGGGCAGGACGTGATCGAGCAACTGGCGAGCATTGGCGTACAACCGGACGATATCGATACCGTCATTTCGACGCATTATGATGGCGACCATGCCGGGCGACACGCGGCATTCACGAAGGCGCACTATGTTGTTCAGCGTGTGCATCATTTGGATGCGGCGAGCAACCCACGGTATGCTGACGTTCGACCCCAATGGGATCAGCCAATGGAGCGCATTCGGCTGGTGGACGGGGACACAGAACTGCTGCCGGGGCTGGAGCTGATCGAGACGAGCGGGCATGTGCCGGGACATCAATCGGTGCTGGTGCGGCTGCCCAAAACGGGTGCGGTTCTCCTGGCGATTGACGCGGTATCCTTCGCCGAGGGCTTTACCCGTGACAAGCCGGACGACAGTAGCGACCCGGACGCCGAAGCGATCCGCGCCAGTACGAACAAGCTGCTTGATCTGGTGGAACGGGAGAAGGTTGGGCTGGTGATTTTTGGTCATGAAGGGAAACAGTGGGAAGGGCTGAAAAAGCTGCCGGAGTATTACGAGTGAGGATGCAAGCGCCTCTATAGCGAGGGCTTTCATCAGTACAGGGGGGCATCGCTTTGGTGTTGGGCAATGCATCCTGCCGCACCGGCGACGAGAATTGCGCGGAGAGTGGCGTGGGTCCGTCGCCGGTGTGGACAGTATTGGCAGTTCGTTTCCGATGGGTTATACAACCGCAGAGATCTTCCGGGATCAGCCATCGCCCAGGAGCACGGAGAGGGCTTCCACGAGGCGATTGACATCCTCCTGATCGTTGTATGCCTGGATCGAGACACGTAGGGACGCTCGACCATCGCGGGATGAGACGGGTATCTCGACGTGATAGTCATCCCAGAGGCGTTCTTTGAGGCGCATCCCATCAATGGGCGGCAGGGGGCAGGTACACATCTGCACCCACCACTCCGCCGAGTCGGGGGCGATCTGCGGCAGGCCGGTCAGGGCGGCGATCTGCTCGCGCGCGTCGCGGGCCAGCAGATGGCAGGCGGCACGCACACGCGGCCAGTCGTGCTCGCGCTGGAAGGCAATCGCCACCGGCACGCTGAGATAGGCCGACGGATCGTGCGTCCCCGTCCGCTCGAAGTGATCGAGGAAGAGTGACGGGCCGGGCACATCCGCCTCGTAGCCCCAACTGATGATGAAGGGCGCGAGCATCTCCTGACGCTCCGGGCGGGCGAAGAGGAAGCCCGATCCCTTCGGGGCGCAGAGCCACTTGTGGCAATTGCCGCCGTAAAAATCCGCGCCCAGTGTATCCAGATCGAGGTCGATCTGCCCCGGCGCGTGCGCGCCGTCAATCACCGTCAGGATGCCCGCCGCACGGGCGCGCCGGCAGACCTCGGCGACGGGGAGGACGAGCGCCGTGCCGGAGGTGATGTGGCTGATCGAGATGACGCGCGTCCGCTCGGTGACGCCCGCCCAGAGCTGCTCCACGAACGTCTCGGCGGTCGTCACGGGGAGGGTGATCGGCTGATTGATGTAGCGGGCGCCGCGCTGGCCGCAGTAATAGCGCCAGGTGCGGTCAACCGCGCCGTATTCGAGATCGGTGGCGAGCACCTCATCGCCGGGTTGGAGGTCGAGGGAGCGCACGACCGCATTGATCGCCCAAGTGACATTGGGCGCGAAGATGAGATTGTCACCGGCGGTGCCGAGATAATCGCCGAGCGCGGCGCGGGCTTCGGCCATCAGCCCGCGCATCCGGCGGCTGATGAACTCGACCGGCTGGCTCTCCAACTCGCGCTGCCACGACTGATACGCCTCGAAGACGGGGCGCGGGCAGGCACCGTAGCTGCCGTGGTTGAGGAAGGCAATATCGCGCCGGACGAGAAACTGCTCGCCGAGCGCCGCCAGTTCGGCCGGTGAAGCAACAGAGACCACCATCGTCAACTCCTCCTCCGGATGCCCGGAACACATTTGGGATGACACGGGGACGCAGGCTGAAGCCTACGCTACCGGTAGCGTAGGCTTCAGC
>JAICJW010000599.1 GCA_025928215.1 Chloroflexia bacterium
CCCCGTGATCTCGATATTGTGCGCGCGTGCCTCTTTCGTCAGTTCATCGTAGTAGTCCCAACTGTACTGACCACACTTCGGCTGTTCAACATAATCCCAGCGGACTTGTTCGAGGATAACCCCGGCACCCATGCGCTGGAGCAAATCCATCGGCTGATTGAAGTGCCCCAGTTGGGCGTATCGCGTCGCGATATTTGAGACGACACCGAACTTCTGGATCGGCGCGGCGGCAGCGGCCACCGTCGTCGTCACCAGCGGTGGTTGCGGCGCCGCCAGCGCCGTCGTCATAGTGCCGCACGCGAGCGCGAATGCAAGCATCAGCACGCCAATATGACCGCGAAACACGCGCTTCTCCATCCCCACATCCCCCTCCCTGCCGACCAAAGACGCGCTAGATGCATCGGTTCGCAGATACATTTTCTCCCGAGAAGTATGTCTGTGTGGGCCGTGTATTTGCAGCATATCCGTTTTTCGTCGCGCTGTCCAGCGTCTGCGCCGATGCATTTGCGATGAGCAAGGCGCAGGGCACGGGTGCATTGCTCATTACGCATCGCTCGTTTACACTCACTCTCGCTGCCAGACCAACGGTGGCAGGCGGCGGCACGCGACGGAACGCAGGAGAGAGGGCAGCAATGGTGGTGCAACTCTACGTCGGAACCGAGCGAGGTTTGTTCACGCTGCATGAAGGGCGGCGGAACTGGCAGCAAACCCACACAACGCTCGAACGCAGGCGGATCGTCGCCCTGGACTACAATCGTTCCAGCCCGAGCCTGCTCTATATCGCGGCGGACGGTGAAGGCATCTACAGTTCGAGCGACGCGGGCGGCTCCGCGATCTTCCGGGTCGGTGGCGACGCGCACTGCGTCCATGTCCGCCGGGATGCGCCGAAGACGATCTACGCCGGGATGGACCGCGCGATGGTCTGGGCGAGCGGCGATGGCGGCGACCATTGGGAACGGCTCGATACCTTCCGCGAACTCTGGGGCGATCCGGAAGCGGTCGCGCGGCAGCCCCGCCCGCGCGGCATTGTGCGCGCGGTGATCGGCGTGCCGGAAGAGAAATATGGCATCCTCGCCGGACTTGACCCCGAAGGTCTGGCATTCAGCCTCGACGACGGTCATATCTGGAATTATGTCGAGGGCAGCCCGCCCGGTATTCGCTCCCTCACCGTCAGCATCGCCAATCGCGCTGCGCTCTACGCCGCGACGGACAACGGTATCTGGCGAAGCATCAATGGTGGCAATGACTGGATCGAAAGCAATATTGATCTCCCTGCCGGTTCGGTCGCATGGGTCAGCGCGACGGCGGACGACCTCTTCACCTGCGTGGGCGACACCCTCTATCGCGCCCCGCAAGGCGTCCCGATCTGGCGGCCCGTCGCCACCGCGCCAACCGCCCGCATGACGGCCATCGCGATGGACGATACCGACCGCCGCCCGGGTGGCAGCCTCTACTACGGCACACATGAAGGCACGATCATCCGCAGCACGGACGGCGGCACGACCTGGACCGAGATCGCGCATGGCCTCCCACCAATTCACTGCCTCGTCGTCAC
>JAICJW010000371.1 GCA_025928215.1 Chloroflexia bacterium
CGGCACGCCGCGCGCGTGCGCGATGGCGACGACTTCCGGTAGCGACAATGCACCACGGGCATAATGCTCCCCCGCGAACCAGAGGACGCAGGCAGTGCGCGCCGAAATGGCAGCTTCCAGTTCCCACGGATGGGTGATGTGCGCGCCGCCGATTTCGACGAGCGTCGCGCCCGTCTGCCGTGCGGCATGGTCGTAGCCGTTGCGGTGTGCGCGGTGGATAATCACCTCGCGCTTGCCATCGGTCAGATAGGGGAAGCGGGCGATGGCTGCCGGGTCTTCACCGGCGATGCAGGCCGCTACCGCAATCGCGATCCCCGCCGCCGCGCCGCTCGAAATGTAGCATGCCTCATTGTGCGTGAGCGCCGCGATCCGCTCGCCGACGCGCTCCTGCAAGAGCGGCAGATCAACGTGCATCGCCGCGCCATCCGCCATCGCCGCGACCACTGGCGGCGGCATCACCGATCCACCGAGGCGCGTCAGCGTCGCCGCCGCGTTGATTACCCGCCGCATGCCGAGATCGTCATACCTGCTCATGCGATCACCTCCCAGAGCCGAGGCTTCGCCTCTTTGCCGAGTTGCCGGGCCATCCATGCATCCTGCCAGTCGTGATCCGTCGCGCCCTCATGCGTCAGCCGGTACTGCTCGACCGGCCCGCCGAGCGCGCCCGCCAGCGGTTCCAGCCACTCCGGGCCGTTGATCGCGCCTTCATCGCCGGTGATGAGTAAGGCGGTCGCCTTGACGCGGGCCGCGTGGTTAATCGGGTCCAGGTACGCGAGCGTGCGGGCAACATCCTCCCGCTGATCCGGATAGGTGCGGAGGTAATCGTTGATCTCCTCGACGGGATAGGCGGACGAGCGAGCGGCGGCGTCGAGCAGCCGGTAGAAGAGCAGGCCGCCCGCCTGCACCGCCGTGAACTGGGGCCGCCGCGCGGCAGTAATGAGTGCGAGGTCGTCTCCGACGACGCTGACATGAGCCCCGTCCACTTCCGGGCGGGAAAGCAGGAACTCCGCCCCGCGCAGGCAATCCGCGACAATGCTCCGATAGATGGTGGTCGCCGGGCTGTCAATGCCGAGGGTGAGTAAGCCGGGATAGGAGGCCGCGAAGGGTTGATCGGCCAGCCGCTGCCCCCGGTGCATCAGTGTCAACGTCGCGTATCGCTCGCGGTCGTCGTAGTGCGGGACATGATTGACGCTCCCATACCGCGGCGCATTCATCAGGCCGGGGAATGGCCCATCCCCGACCGGCACACTGTAGTACCCGAAGATGCGATACGGCCCGATGCTCGTCAGTCGGATGTTGTAAACGGTCGCGAATTCCGTGCTGCGTAGCGCGTTTCGCTCCATCTCGACTGCCAGCGGATACCGTGCCAGTTCCGCATCCACCCCATCCCAATACGCCTCGAAATCCATCGGTCGTTCTGCCATCAATTCACCTCATTTCATTTGAGCCGCCAAGACGCCAAGAAACGCAAGAGTAGGGAGAAAGAATCAGACTCCCTTCTCTCTTTCCCTCTTGGCGTCTTGGCGGCTCAATTCTTTCATTCCTCAGCCGACGGTCGGTTCCGCGTGGCGCATGTACGCGGCGGGTTTCAGTTGGGCGGCGAGGAATGCCTCGACTTTCGGCATCTCCCAGTAGACGCCGGAATCGTGGGCGCAGCGTGGGGAGGCATGAATCTCCTTCGGGCAGGTCATCGTGTTATAGAGCGCGTAGCCCGTTTCAGGCGGGCAGACATCGTCCGCGAGGCCGACGTAGACAAGCATCGGGCATTTAATCATCGGCGCGAAGTTGATGCCGTCGAAGTAGTTGAAGGTGGCGCGCACCGCCTCGGCGCGCTCCGGGTAGAGGCGGAGGTAATCGTTGATCTCCTCGTATGGCCACGAATGCGTCAAATGCGCGGCATCCATGAAGCCACAGAGGTACGGCGCGCCCGCCGCCCCAACCTTAATCACGTCGCTGCGGAGCGCTGATGTCGTGACCGTCAGCGCGCCACCCTGGCTGCTCCCGTGAACGCCGATGCGTGTTTTGTCCACCTCCGGGCGGGTGAGCACGAAGTCTACGGCGCGGGCGGCGTCCACATAGAAGCCGCGATAACTATAGGTAAAGCGGTCCAGGGCGTTATTCATCAGCAGGCCCGGATAGCCGGGGTTGTACTGTTTGTTCGAGCGCAGTTTCCCGCGTGGCGCGACGCCGACCGCCGCGTACCCCATCTTCGCCCACGACTTCGGCAGCGTCGGTTCGGAGACGTAACCGGGGACGATCAGCAGCGCGGGGTAGGGCGGCGGGAGATACGCCTCCTTCGGCACACAATACCACCCCGCGATGCGTACATGATCGAGGCTGTCGTAGTGGATCTCATAGACATCCACTTCGTCCGTCGAGCGCATCGGCACATGCTCCATCGTCGGATTGAGCGGGATCTCGCCCACCTCCGCCATGATCGCCGCCCAGAATGCGTCGAAATCCGCTGGCCGTACCGTCGTCGTCCCGTACCGTTCCGGTGCTTTCCGTGCTGTTGCCATTACCCCTCCCTGTAAAATAAACCGTTTGAACCACGACGGCGCGAAGGACACGAAGGAGGCAGGAGAAGATACCACTATTCTTCTGTACCTCTTCGCGCTCTTCGCGCCGTCGTGGTTCAATTCCCAGAGATTACCGCAAGAGATAGGGATCGAGTGCGTCGCGCAGGCCGTCGCCGATGAAGTTGATGGAGAGGACGGCGAGGGCAATCATGATGCCCGGTGGAATCCAGAGCCAGGGCATGGATTCGAGTACGGTGAGCGATTGCGCGCCCGTCAACATATTGCCCCAACTGGCGGTCGGTGGCTGCACGCCGAGGCCGAGGAACGAGAGACCCGCTTCGAGCAGGATCGCTTGCGCGATGCCGAACGTCGCCGCGACGATGATCGGCGCCAGGGCATTCGGCAGCAGGTGTTTGAAGATGATCCGGCTGTTCGGCGCACCGACGGTGCGGCTGGCGAGGATGAAATCGCGCTCCCGCAGCGTGAGGAAGAGGCCCCGGAGGATGCGCGCCATGGACGGCCATCCGAGTAAGCCGATGACGAGCATCACATTGTAAATACTCGGCCCAAGGATCGAGACGACGGTGATAATGATAATCAGTGAGGGGAAGGAGAGGACGATGTCCGCGAAACGCATGATCACCGAGTCCACCCAACCGCCGTAATACCCGGCGAGTGAGCCGAGCAGCAGGCCAATGAATGTGTAAATCCCCACGGCCACGAGGCCAACGGAGAGCGAGACGCGCCCCGCGTATAGGAGGCGGGCGAAGACATCGCGCCCGGACGAATCGCCGCCCAGCCAGTGCGCGGCGGTCGGTGGCTTGCGGATCAGGCCCAAGTTCGTCCGGTACGGGTCAGTATGGGCGAAGACCGGCGCGCCGATTGCCAGGATCGCGAGGATGGCGAGAATCACCATCCCGACCATCGCGATGCGATGCTTGCGGAACCGCTGCCAGACACCCGTGCGCTGGCGCGGCGCGGCCGCGATACCTGTCAGCCTGGTCGCCGATACCGGTGCGATTCCCCCCTGGGTCACTTCTGATGCGCTACTCATCGCCCGCCTCCGGCTCAATAGGCAGTATGCAGTGGAGAGTGGATCGTCTCGATACCGCTTGCATCATCCCGACTCTCTTCCTGTATGCGTATGCATTGCTGACCCGCCTTTCGCCCCACTGCCCACGCTCACGCATACTTAATGCGCGGATCAATGATCGCGTACAGGAGGTCGGCGATCAGATTGCTGACGAGAATCATGATACCGGTAATCAGGTTGATCGCCATAATGACGGGGTAATCGCGGCCCAGAACGGCGGTGATCGCGAGCGTACCCATGCCCGGCCACTGGAAGATCTGCTCAATGATCACCGTGCCGCCGAGCAGCAAGGGCAGGCTGAGGGCGACGACGGTGACGAGGGGGATGAGCGCATTCCGCAGCGCGTGGCGGTAGATGACGACGCGCTCGGGGAGGCCCTTGGCGCGGGCGACATTGACGTAATCCTGCCGGATCACTTCGAGCATGCTGGACCGCACATAGCGGATCAGCGGCGCGGCCTGCGCGAGGCCAAGCACGGTCGCCGGCAGAATCATGTGCCGGAATGAATCGCCGATGGAGTGGGGCCGCCCGACCGTCGCCAGCCCGGAGGTTGGTAGCCAGCCGAGCTTAAGTGAGAAGATGTAAATGCCTGCCAGACCAAGGAAAAAGGACGGAACGGAGATCGCCGCGAACCCCGCGACGGTGACGATATAATCCAGCGCCGAGTATTGCTTGAGCGCCGAAACGACCCCTACCGGCACGGAGATGAGGAGCGAGATCAGGAGCGCCAGCCCCATTAAGCGGAGTGTCGGCCCCAACCGCTCGCGGATCTTTTTTGAGATCGGCTGGCGATCCTGCGCGGAGAAGCCGAGATTGCCGCGCGCGATCTCTTTCATCCACAGGACATATCGCACCGGCAGCGGCTTATTGAGCCCCAACTGCGCCCGTTGCTGCGCCACCCAGTCCGGTCCGAGTGACGCGGCGGCCTCCGGGCTGATCAGCGC
>JAICJW010000210.1 GCA_025928215.1 Chloroflexia bacterium
ACCACCGCCTCTATACCACCGCCCTCCGTCACACGAATGATGGCCTGGGCGCGATGGCGATGCTCGAAACCTGAGCAGCGACGCACGTCGTTGGAACAATTACCGAGAGCCCGCGTTACACGATGCGAAGGCCATAGACGGCATACATCATCGGGACTATACTCTTCAGTATACGATGCACGCACCCGGAAGGAGACCCATCACGATGGTTACGGAAATTCAGGCCCCGACCGAGACGGACGAAGGGCATGCTGTTTTCTTCACCGATACGGCCCGCGAGAAACTTGTCGAACTGATCGGCGAGCAGCGCGCGGCGGGCAAGGAAGCGCATCTGCGGATCATGGTGCAGGGGGGCGGCTGCGCCGGCTTCTCCTACGGCATGTTCTTCGACAACCAGGAACGCCCCGGCGACAATGTCAGCGAGGTGGACGGCGTCAAGGTGCTGATGGATGACGAGACACTGGAGATGGTCGCGGGTTCTGAGGTTGACTATATGGATTCGCTCTTAGGGCGTGGCTTCACGGTCAAGAACCCGAACGCCGCCTCCACCTGCGGCTGCGGCCACTCGTTCCGCGTTGCGGGCAAGAAGGGCCAGGCGGAAGCCTGCCACTAGACGAAGGCTAAAGAACTAAGGACTGAGGACTGAGTGGGAACGCTCGGCCCTCTTTCTTTTTCCTCACCCCCGGCCCCTCTCCATCGCCAAACGGATCGCCATTATTCCGTAGCCTGAGAGCGATGGAGAGGGGAGTCGTAGGGGCGCATGCGATGCGCCCATCCCCTCCTCAGTCCTTATCTTCCTCGGAGGCGGGGGTCGAGGGCATCGCGGAGGGCATCGCCGACGAAGTTGAGGGACATGACGACGCTGACGATGGCGAGGGCGGGGAAGGTGCCGAGCCACCAATCATAGAACTTCGCCACGGACGCATTGATCATCGCGCCCCATTCCGGGTTCGGCGGCACCGCGCCAAGGCCGATGAACGACAGCCCCGCCATGAGGATGATCGCCGCGCCGATGTCCAGCGTCGCCTTGACGATGATCGGCGCGTCTGTCCCCGGCAGGATGTGACGCATCAGGATACGCCAGCGGCCCGCGCCAATCGCCTCCGCCGCCGTCACGTACTCATTCTGTTTGAGCGAAAGCACCGCCCCGCGCATGACGCGCGCATATTCCGGCCAAAGCACGAGGATGATCGCGACCAGCGCATTGGAGATGCTTGGTCCGCCGCGCACCGCCGTGATCGCCATCGCCAGGATGATCGAGGGGAAGGCGAGCACAACATCTGCCGCGCGCATAATGATGTTGTCGAGCCAGCCGCCGACGTACCCCGCGAACGCGCCGAGGATGATGCCGATCGTCGCCGTGGCGAGAATGGTCAGGAAGCCTGCCGGGACGGAAATGCGCGCGCCATAGAGGACGCGGCTAAAAATGTCCCGGCCCAGATCGTCGGTGCCGAAGAAATGCGTGTGGCTCGGCCCCTGCAACCGATGGCTGATGTCCTGCTTGTTCGGCTCATAGGGCGCGATCAGGGGCGCGGTGGCCGCGATCAGCAACCAGATCGCGAGCACAACGAGACCGGCCATCGCCAGCGGGTTCCGTCGCAGCGACAGCACCGCCTTGACGAAGGGCGACCGCTCCCGCCGCATCTTTTGTGGGGCGAATGCCGCCCCCTCAGCAACACTCACCGTCGCCATCGCACATCCCCATCCGCGCAATCCATGAACCACGAAGAGAAAGAAAAGAGAAAAAGCGGAAACAGGTGTTTTCTCTTTCTACTTCCTTCCTTTGTGCTCTTCGTGTCTTCGTGGTTCAAATCGTTCGTCCTTCTTTAGCTCAGACGGATGCGAGGGTCGAGGAAACCATAGAGGATGTCAACGGCGAGATTGAAGAGGACGAAAACGACCGCGACGACGAGCGTGACGCCGAGAATGCCGGCGAAATCGAGTTTGGTCGCCGTCTGCACCGCGTACTGGCCGAGGCCGGGCCAGCGAAAGATGGACTCCGTGAAGACCGCGCCCGCCAGCAGGCCGCCAAAGGTCAGGCCGAGCACCGTGACGGTTGGGATCAGGGCATTCCGGAGCGCGTGGCTGCCGATCACCGCGCGCTCCGGCAACCCCTTAGCCCGCGCGGTACGGACGTAATCATTGTTCATCACATCGAGCAGGGACGAGCGGATCATCCGCGCGATGATGCCGATGGCGAACGAGCCAAGCACGACCGCCGGGAGAAGCACGTGCTTGAACGCCATCCCGAGCACATCCCACTGCCCATGCACCAGCGCATCCACGGTATAGAGTCCTGTGAGGTGTTTGGGCGGGTCAACGCCGTCATCGAGCCGCCCGCCGAAGGGAAGCCATTTCAGGCGATAGGCGAACACCGTTTGCGAGAGTAAAGCGAGATAGTAAATTGGCACGGCGGTGCCAAGGAGTGAGACGCCGCGCGCCGCGTGATCCACCGGGCCATTGTGCCGGATGGCGGCGACGATACCGAGCGGCCCACCAACGACGATTGCGAAGAGCATCGCGAACAACGAGAGTTCGACGGTAGCGGGGAAGAACTGCTTGAGGTCCCGACCGACCGAGTGGCGCGTCGTCAGGGACTGGCCGAGATCGCCGTGCAGAAGGTTCTTCAAATAGAGGACGTACTGCACCGGCACGGGCTTGTCCAACCCGTATTTCTTGCGCACCTGCGCGATCACCTCCGGCGTGGCGATCCTCTCGCTGATGATTGCCGCGGTCGGATCACCCGGTACGGAGTGCGCGAGCGTAAACGTCGCGATCGTTGTCAGGAACAAGACGACGACGGAAAGCAGCAACCGCCGCGCGAGATACCGTGCCACGCGTCACTCCGTTCCTTCAGGGCTGAGGGCTGAGATCGCCCGCTCTTTACTCAGTCCTCAGCCCCTCGTGTGTTATCCCGTCCTGGCGAGCAGGTAGGGATTGACGAGATCAACGGGATGGTAGACATAGCCGGTAATCGTCTTCTGCGAGACGATCTGGGCGACAGGCTGTTCGAGCACGAGGAACGGCGCGTCATCCTGGATGATCTTCTGAATCTGCCCGTAGATGTCCGCGCGCTTGGCGTTGTCAGTCTCGGCCAGGCCCTGCGCGAGCAGCTTATCCACCTCGGGATTGGAATACTTGACGCGCTTGGCCGCCGCGCCACCGGTCTTCCCAAACGGCTCCGCATAGGTGTGGACATCTGCGTAGTCCGGCGACCAACTGGAAACCGTGAACTGCAACTTCGCGGCGCGGTAATCGGCGAGGCGTTGCTGCGGCTCGACCGGCGCGAGATCAACCTTGAGACCCGTCTGCTCGATATCCGCCTTCAATTTCGGCGCGAGCGTATCGAGCGCCACGCCTTCGATGACATCCCCCGCGCCATAGGTGAACTTGACTGTCTGCCCCACCGCATTCGCTTGCTTGATGAGGTCTTTCGCCTTCGTCAGGTCGGTCTTATACATCTGCGGCTGCTTATCAACACCGAGCAACCCGATGGGAATAATCGTTGGCGGCCGAACCGCCGCGCCTTTCAGCAAATCCTGGATGATGCCGTCGTAATCAATCGCGTAGCCAATCGCCTGCCGCACCTGCTTGTTCGCGAGCAGGCCGCCGGTATCGGGCGAGACGTTGAGCGCGAGGTAAACGATGTCGAGCGTATTGCCCTTGGTGAGCGTGTACTTGCCGGACTTGTCCAACTGCGCGACCGCATCGGGATCGAGATCGTTGGCGATATCAATCGCGCCCGCCTCAAGCTGCTGCTGCTCGGTGCCGGAATCCTTCATCTGCTTCATGATGAAGCGGTCATACTTCGCGGGTTCGCGCCAGTAATTCGGGTTCTTATCCATCACGACCTGATCCTTGATGGTGAAGGACTTGAGGATGAACGGGCCTGTGCCGGCGCTATTCTGATCGAGGAAGTCCTTCGCCTTGTCGGTATCTTTCGCGTTCGGCGCGTCGGTGCCGCCCTTTGCTTTGACGGCCTTGCTATCGAGGACAACGGTATTGTTCGTCGCAAGGTAGGAAAGAAAGGCGACGTTCGGTGCGGCGAGCGTGAAGCTGACGGTCATCGGATCAACCGCCTTCACATTCACCGCGGTATCGGTGCTGAACGGGTCGGCGAGGAACGACGGGTTATCCGCGAGGTAATGCAGCCGCCTCATCGAGAAGACCCAATCGTCAGCGGTCATTGTGTTGCCGGTGTGGAACTTCACATTCTCGCGCAGATGGAAGGTGTAGGTCTTGCCGTCCGCCGAGACGCCTCCGTTCTGCGTCGTCGGCACTTCCTTGGCGAGGACCGGCACGTACTGGGTGATGTCCGGTGGGTTCTGGAAGACGAGCGTCTCATACGCGCCCGCCATAATCGGGTTCGACGAGATTTCGTAGACATGGCCGGGATCGAAGGTGATGAGGTCGTTGATGTTGCGGCCCATGACGATCTGACCGCCGGGCTTCGCGGCCGCCGTCGTGCCACCCGCAGCCGGGCTTGCCGCCGCGGCGGGAGCAGTCGTCGCCGCCCCGGTGGTTGGCGCGGCGGCGGACGATCCGGCAGTCGTCGCGGCGGCGGGAGCGGTGGTTGGCGCGGCGCCGGTCGTGGCGGCTGCTTTCGTCGCGGCGGGAGTAGCCGTCGCGGCGCTACTGCCCCCGCACGCCGCGAGCAGGGCAGGCACGAGAAGCGCAAGGAGCGCCATTGCGGCAGAACGGCGGAGATGATGGGTACGTTTCATGCAAGCCACTCCCTTTCGCCTAAAACGAGAGGACCGAACGCCCTCACCGCATGCCTAAATGTGGTTCCTGCTCACTTACTTTCCCTGTCCCTGCCACGATACCAGCAAATTCCCTGTCGTCAAGCGGTTGGGGACATCACCCCCGGCCTCTGTCCATCGCAAGCGATAGAGAGAGGGAGCGACCTCTGCTAGGACGAGATATTTGGGGAACGCCACGGCATTTTGCGCGAGTCACCCCTCGCCGCGTGACGGAGAGGGACCGGGGGTGAGGTTGTTTCGAGAATGCATACACCCTGGGCTCCCAGGGTCAGCGTTCAAGCCGTCGGGAACGGCAGGGCGATGGCGTCGTGATGCACGTACCCTTCCCGAAAGCGGTCGAGTTTGATCTCCTCCGCTGGAAGGTCACGCACCGCGCCATCCACGATCAGTTCGGCCATCTTCAGGCCGAGGGCCGGCCCCCACATCATGCCGTGCCCTCCGGCGGCGAGGACATAGAACCCCGGCAGCGGTTGGTCTATGATCGGCAGGTGATCCGGCGTGTAATCAATTGAGCCTGCCCACGCGCGCGAGACGCGCTGCCCCGCGAGCGCAGGAAAGACCGACTCCCACGCCGGGCGCATCTTCTCGAAATAGTCCCAATCGAAATCGAGTTGATAGCGGTCCGAAGGGTCCGCCCGCTCATCCGGGTTGCTGAGGCCGAGCAGCGCGCCCTGCTCCTCCGGGCGGACATAGACCCCCTTGGCAAGCGCGAAGAACATCGGGAACGACGGTACGTCCGGGTACGTGACGACGAGATGCCGCGCCGCCGAGACTGGAACCTCTACTCCAACCATCGCGCCGACCGCCCGCGCCCCGCGTGGCCCACCGGCGTCCAGCACGCGATCCGACGTGAAGGTGCCGCGCGTCGTTCGCACCGTAAAGGCGCCCCTCGCCTGCGCGATCCCTTCGACGGTGCATCGCTCGAAAACGTCAATCGCGGGGTGCCGCGCCGCCGCGAAGGTGATATTGCGCGCGACAATTGGCGGATGGACATAGCCATCGTTCGCGGTATACGTCGCGCCGCGCAGATGTTCCCAATCGAGGCCGGGGAAGCGCGCGCGCCCTTCGGCGGCATCCAGCCATTCGTTCTCCATACCACAGGCGCGCCGCAGATCAACGAGTGCGAGGAAGGCGGCATGTTCTGCCTCCGTCTCCGCCAGCACGTAATATCCCGTCTCGGTGAAGCCGCTGTCCAACCCGAGTTCCGCGCCGAGATCGAGATAGCATTGGCGGGACCAGATACCGAGTTTGATTGCCGTCTCGGAGCCGCCCTGCTGCCGCACGACGCCCGCCGAGCGCGTCGTCGCGCCAGACCCCGCCCAGCCACGCTCGCAGACGGCGATTCTGCCGAACCCGCGCCCGGCCAACGCGTGCGCCGTCCACAGTCCGAGGTTGCCCGCGCCGATGATAATGAGGTCGTACGTCGCCATACATCTATCCTCTCACCTGTTACGGAAACGATGCGACGGACTCATGAGATACATTCTGTCCGAACGCCGATGCTCCGGCAAGAGGGATAGAAAACCTCACCCCCCGGCCCCCTCTTCATTGCGATGGAGAGGGGGGCGACCTCTTGGAGATCGGGGTGTTTGAGAAATATCCCGCTATCGCAACGAGTCACCCCTTGCCGCGTGACGGAGAGGGGCCGGGGGTGAGATTGATCCCGTACGTATGCGCCGTGAGGAAAGCGGCGCATCGCTAGATGTTATACTGGGCAGGCCCTGGAAACAGGCTGGATAGGCCGCTCGGAATGAGGGAGCAACCGATGATCGAGACACCGGATATCGAACGCCCGGCACGGGATCTGATCGAGGGGCTGGCGCGGATTGGCAGCGCGACGGCCGTCGGCGAACTGAGCCGCCTCGGCATCCGCGATGCCCATCTGCGCGGCATCACGAGCTGGACACCGGGCAAAGCCGTCGTCGGCCCCGCCCTGACGCTCCAATTCATGCCGAAGCGCGAGGATATCTATCGCGTTGACGAGTATGCCGACCCCGAGAAGCAGCTGCACCGGCACGTCCTCTACCACACGCAGCCCGGCGACATCGTCGTCGTTGACGCGCGCGGTCATATGGGCAGCGGCGTCTTCGGCGAGATGATGCTCACCTACTTCAAGGGGCGTGGGGGCGTCGGCGTCGTCATTGATGGCTGCATCCGCGACTACCCGAAGGCGAAAGAGATCGGGCTGGGCCTCTGGTTGCGCGGCGTCACCCCCAATTTCCACACGCAGACGGACATCTTTCCCTTCGCGGTCAACGTCCCCGTCGCCTGCGGCGAGACGCTGGTAATGCCGGGCGATATCATCGTCGCCGATGATGACGGCGCAGTCGTTGTGCCGGCCGCGCTGGCGCCGGAGCTTACGCGAAAGGCGGGCGAGCACGTTGAGTGGGAGGAGTTCTCCCGCATGCGTCTGGCGGCGGGCGGCGATCTTCGGAAATATTACCCCCTCTCCGAGGAAGGTCGTGCCGAATACGAGGCATGGCGACGGACGCACGGTTCCTAGCGGCGATACGTAATGGTGGTGGCGGGCTTCAGCGGTTTCATCACGATGAAAAATCGCGAGGTTGGCGCGCCCGGAGCTGCCCGATCACGAGATAGGCGATGATGCCGAGGGCGATGACGGCCACCGTCACCGGCAGATACCATTGCCCCAGACGCCCGCGCACGCGATCCCACTGGCTGCCCGCCGCGTAGCCGAGCGCCGCGAGGAACGTGGACCAGATCAATGCCCCGGCGAACGTCGCCAGCGTGAACGGCACGATGGGCATCCGTGCCGCGCCCGCCGGCAAGGTGATAATCGTCCGCGAAATCGGTAGCAACCGGGCGAAGAACGCCGTCCACGCCCCCCACCGCGCGAACCACGCATCAGAGTGGGCCAATGCGCGCTCCGCCGCTGGGAAGCGCTGCCGCAGCCGCGCGAGGAGCGTCCGCCCACCAATCGCCATCACCGTGTAGGCGACGAGGGCGCCGATCACCCAGCCGACCGCGCCGTCCAACCCGGCAAAGAGGATCAACGCCTTCGATTTGCCGACCGATGCGACGAGCAACCACCCCGCCAGCGGCATCGTAATCTCATTGGGAACCGGCATCGTCGCGCCCTGCAACGCCATCAAAAAGAG
>JAICJW010000308.1 GCA_025928215.1 Chloroflexia bacterium
CGTGGTGATCTCCACGATCACCGTCTCATGCCCCGCTCGTGCCAGCATCGCGACGATGGCGGCGAGCACGGCTTCCGGGTCATCGTCCGTTTCGCCAATCCGCGCGGGTAGCGCGCCGGGCCGCGCGCCGAGGAAGGCGAAGGTGTCGCTCCGGTCGTGCAGCGCGTACCACAGGGCATGGTCGGCATGCGTGCGGATCGTGGCGGGCGCGCCGATTGCCGCCAGTTCATCCCAGTGCGCGTGCCGCCCCTGCACGACTTCGAGCATCGCCCGCTCGACGGCGCGGCGCGGATCGGGGTCACAGCCTAGGCCGATCACATCAACCGGCGGCCGGCCTCGCGCATCGTGCGCGCGTACGAGAACGGCGGGCACGCCGGTCGTGGTCGTCAGATCGTGCGCTGCCAGCGTCACGCCCCGCTCGGCGTACCAGCGGGCGATCCGGGCTACGGCATCACCGGCGGTGTCGAGGTCGAGGCGCGGCGCGGTGCGAGACGTCAGCCAAGTGAAGAGGAAGGCATCGCGCTCGACCACCTCGCAAAGCGCGCGGAGCGATGCCTCGGCGACTGTCCGGCCCGCCGCCAGTCCGTTGGAGGTCTGCTGACAGATGCCGTCCAGCGGCAGCAGGGAGACGAGGGATGCCGGCACGAGCACCGGGCGGCCGTACGTCAAGGACCGCCCCCCGGCCCAATGGAGCGGCGTAGCGGCGGTGACGGGGGAATAGGGCACCGTTCCGTCCGCGTACTGCGCCGGGTGATAGAGGCCAAATGCGTCCGGGCCAATGGCGGTCCGGTCAAGCGCGGCGAAGGGCGCGACCCAGAACGTCCCCGGTGGTGGTGCCAACGTCGCGCAGTATCGCTCCAATGCTTCGCCGATGGCGGCCCGGCGCGCCTCTTCCGCCGTCCATCCCTTACCGGTAGTCATCTGTTCGCCGGGCAGGCGCGAGGGCCAATCATCCCGCAATTGCGTGTTCGACAGCAATGCCACCGCAACATGCGGCGGCGTCGGCTCACCGGCAGGCGGAGGCACCGGCGACACCGCGCGCACGATGCCTGTCTCGCCATCTACGAACGGGCTGCCTCCCCCATCCGGCCCCCTCACCGGGGAGGAAGCATCATGCGCCCAGGGGAGCGCGCCGCAGACCGGGCAACGCGGATGGCGCAGCACCGGATGCCAACTCCATCGGCCGGATACCCCATCCAACAGGCCGAGCCGCCCCCGCGCCCGCGATGGCTCACCGAGAAGCGTCTGGAGCGCTTCGAGGGCAGCAAGGGTGGGAATGGAGGCATCTTTCCCAGCGGACGCACCGGTTGCCCGCCGAGCAGGATGCGCCCCTACGGCGCCCTCTTCCGCGGTGGGGAAGGGGGCTGGGGGGTTCGGCCCGCTCGCCGCTTCCCGCAAGGTGGTGCAGAGAAGGCAGGCCGTCACGCCGGGGAAGATCGTCGGGCCGAAGCGGATGGTATCGGCGATCACGCGGATCGGCAGCCAGGGGATATTCCGCGCCACCGCGACGCGATTGATGCGGTGGAGCGGCCCGGTCGCATCGCCCTCGGCTACGCCGATGAGAAACGCGCTCCCGACGAGTTCATCTGGTTCAGGCACGACGTCCTGCGCGAGGATGCGGTACGCGGGCGTGGCGGCGCGGACCGTCGCGGCGATGGTTGCCGCCAGCGGCCCGCTGCCGATTACCCGCAGGATGGGGAGGCGCATCGTCGCGATGCGCTACGCTCCCTGCTTTTCGAGCAGCGCGATCACCCGGTCCAGTTGCTCCTCGATGTGACTCAGTTGCTGGCGCATCGGCGCGTCGTCATCGTCCCCAATCGGCGGTGATGGCATATAGCAGAAGGCGAAGCACTGCCCAAAAACATGCGTATGGACGACGTGCGGTTGGGTGCCGGCGCCAGTTGCCGCCGATGAAGAGGGCTGCATCGCTTGTAGTTTCGTCTCCAACGCCGCAACTTGCGCCCGTAGCGCTGCCAGATTCTGTTCGTCAGCCATCGTGTTCCCCTCCCTGCGAATGCAAAGATGCTCCCCTGTGACAAGATTCTGCTATCATACACGATCAACGGCGGGGAGGCTCGCCCGGTTCCGGCGAGCGCGTTCATAGCGCTCATCCCTGCCTGTATGGGAAATGAGCGGGGGCCGGCACAATGACCATCATCCGTGATCGCAGCGATGCCGCCGCGCCGCTCGTTGGCCGCGACGCCGAGCAGGCGCTTCTGCGCGACCTCGCCCGGCAAGCGGACGCGGGCGCCGGGCAACTCGTCCTGCTCGGCGGCGAGGCGGGCATCGGCAAGACGACACTCGCGCTCGCCGCCGCCGCGCTCGCGCCCCCTGGCGCGCGGTCGCTGATCGGGCATGCGTATGACCTGATGGAGACGCCGCCCTATGGCCCGTGGCGCGATTGCTTCCGTCGCTGGCCGGTCGGGATCGGCATTCCACCCGCCCCCCTCCAGACGCAAGGCGATGACCCGCCGACGCAGGACGCGCTCTTCGCACAGGTGCAGCGCGCCCTCACGTCGCTGACGCGGGCGCATCTGCTCATCGTGATCCTCGACGATCTCCAATGGGCAGACCCTGCCTCGCTCGATCTCTTGCGCCACATCGCGCATGATCTCGCGAACCGGCGCATGCTCATTCTCTGCACCTATCGCGGCGACGAACTGACGAGCGATCATCCCCTGGCAGCGCTCTTGCCGCGCCTGATGCGCGAAGCGCCGACGACGCGCATCCGGCTACCGCGCCTCATCCCGGCGATGGTGACACGGATGGTGATGGGGCAATTCGGCGCGGGGCAGCAGATCGAGGCACTCTCCCACTCCATTTACCAGACGACGGCGGGAAATCCGCTCTTTGTGCGGGAGATGTGCCGCGCCCTCGTCTCCGCCCGTGCGGTGCGGCGGACGGCGGACGGCTGGACCGTCCTTTCCACGACGTTGCCGTCGCCGCCGGAGACGTTGCAGGAGTTGGTGGCGACACGTCTTGTCCGCCTCTCCCCGGCGACGAAACAGATGCTTGAGGTCGCGGCGATCATCGGCCAGACCTTCACGTTCCCGCTGCTCCGCGCCGTGCTCGATGTGCCGGAAGAGGCGCTGCTGGAAGGGTTGGAGCAGGCGGCACACGCGCATGTGATCGCTGAAGAGGACGCCGCGCGCGAAGCATACCGGTTCACGCATCCGGTGATCCACGAAGTGCTCTATCACGCGGTGCTCGTTACGCGGCGGCGGCAGTGGCACCGCCGCATCGGCGAGGCAATCGAAGCGTCCACGACCGCCGATGACCCCCATGCCGATGACCGGCTGGCGCATCATTTCGGGCAGGCGCACGATGGCGCCCGTGCGGTGCACTACCTGACGCGCGCGGGTGATACCGCCCGCGCCATTTTCGCGCTCGCGACCGCCGCTGACTATTACGAACGCGCGCTCATGATGCGCGGCGCGGATGCATCGGCGGAACGGGACCAATTGCTGCTCACGTTGTCGTACACCCTCTCCTACGCAAGCCCACTACGCTCGCAGCGATATGCGGAAGAGGCGTTACATGGCTTTCTCGCCCGGCAGGACCAACCGCGAGCGGCACAGATCCGCTGGCAACTGTGCGTCTCGTATTGGCGTTTCGGCCAGTACGCGCGGGCGGAGGAACAGTGCCGGCTCGCGATCGAAACGCTCCAGCAGGGATCCGCGGGCGACGCGGCGGTCTCCTGCGGGCCGATCTTCCTCACCATCCTGCGCGATCAGGGAAAGTACCGCGAGGCCGTGGATGAAGGCCGGATACTGCTCGCGCGGGCGGAAACGGGTGAGGATCGCGATGCCTACGCCGACCTCCTCAACTTCACCGGACACGCCCATGCCGCGCTCGGCCACGTCGAGGAAGCATATGGCCTGATGGAACGCGGGCTAGCGGGGCAGCGCGCGCTCGATAACCATTTCTCAATCAGCGGCATCCTCGCGCACCTCTTCTTCATCATCGGGCTTCCCTTCTTTGCTGACCGCGCCGGTTTTCTCGCCGAACTCGTGCGCCAACACGGCGAACTGGCCGAGACGGGGCGCGCGCAGGTCGGGCTGCCGCAGGCGGCGGGGTGGTTCCTCCCGGCCTACTGGGCATTTCTGCGCGGCGATTGGGAGCGCGCGCGACGGGACTTGCTTTTTTTGCCCGATCCGCCACCAACGACGATACTGCACCGGGCGGAATGGGCCGTCTGCGCCGCGCAATTCGCGCTCGCGGAGGGGCGCGCGGCGGACGGTATCGCCCTGATCCAGCGGCAACTGCCACCACCCGGCGCGGATTGGACGCTCCCGCACCACCTGCATATCCGCGCGCTCGATCTCCTCGCGCGGTTCTCGCTGCTGGACAACCAGCCCGCCGCGGCACACCAGGCGCTGGAGAAGAGCGCGGCGCTCCTCGCGCGGAGCAGCTTTGTCCCCGCAGTCGCGGAGCATCATCTCGCGTGGGCGGCCCTCTTCCGCGCCCGTGGGCAGACGCCCCGCGCGCTGACGAGCGCGACGACCGCGCGCGAGCAGGCGGAGGCGCATCATGACCTCTTCGCCCTCGCCGCCGCCCACCGCATCACCGGCGAACTGGCGATGGAGCGCGGCGGGTGGCAGAACGCGGAAACGGCCCTCCGGCAGGCGGAGGACATCGCGGCGCGCATCCCCGCCGCCCACGAGCGCGCCGCGACCGCCCTCGCCCTCGCCGCGCTCGCGCTCACCCGCACCGACCGGATGGATCGTGCGGAGGCGCGGCACGCGCTCACGGCGGCGGAAGCGATCGTGCGACCGCTCGGCGCGCCCTTCCTGAGCGCCCAATGCGATGCCCTGCGCGCGCGGCTCGATGCCGTCAACCCCGCGCAGGCGTACGGCATCACGGCGCGCGAGGCGGATGTGCTGCGCCATCTCGTCGCGGGCGCGAGCAATCAGGAGATCGCGGACATCCTCTCGATCAGCCGCCGCACCGTGGATCAGCATGTCAGCAGCCTGCTCGGCAAACTTGGTGTCAGCAACCGCGTCGCCGCTACCTCCCTCGCTCTCGAACGCGGCCTCGTACCGGGGAATGATTGAACCGCGGAGACGCAGAGGACGCTGAGAGAATGAGATGAAAGGATCGCGCGCGACATCGTTGTACTCGCGGGGATGCCTCTCCTTCCTTTTTCTCTGTTTTTCTCCCCCCTCTCTGCGTCTCTGCGATTCAGAACCCCTCCCACCTTGATACGGGGAATAGCAGGGTTCCTGCGAGTGTTAGCAATCATAGGACGAGAGTGCTAACGCTCTCAGGAGGGATAATTTCATCATGGCACAACCACGATTCACGGAGAAGGCGGGCGAAGCGCTCGCCGCGAGCCAGCAGTATGTGCTTGAAAACGGCTATAGTCGGTACGAACCGGAGCATTTGCTCGTCGCCCTGCTCGCGCAGGAGGGCGGCATCGTGCCGCTGTTGCTCACCAAACTCGGCATTGACCCGATTGAACCGCGCGCGATGGCGGAGCAGTTCGGCAGCCGCGTGCCACGCGCGATGAATGGCGCGAATCAGCAAATCACCCCATCGGACCGGATGCAGGTCGTCTTCCGGCAGGCGGTCGAGGCGGC
>JAICJW010000296.1 GCA_025928215.1 Chloroflexia bacterium
TGCATGACGACGAATGGTCCTTCGTCGCCCCCTACCTGACGCTGATGACGCCCGACGCGCCGCAACGGGTGCATGACCTGCGCGAGGTGTTCGACGGCTTGCGCTGGATGGTGCGGGCGGGTGCCGGATGGAGGCTGCTGCCCCACGACTTCCCGCCGTGGGCGGCAGTCTACCAGCAGGCGCAGCGGTGGATCAGGGCGGGGCCTTCGAGCAGATCGTGCATGACCTGCGGGTGCTGCAGCGCGTGGCGGCGGGGCGCGCCCCCGAACCCACGGCAGCGATCTTCGACAGCCGCACGTTGCAATCCTCGGTGGAGAGCGGCGAGCGGGCGGGGTACGACGGGGCCAAGCGCAAGCGCGGGAGCAAGGTGCATGTGGCGGTGGATACGCTGGGCGAGTTGCTCGCCCTGCATGTCTCGCCCGCCAACATTCAGGATCGGGATGCCGTTGCCGCCCTCGCAGCGAGCGTGCAGGAGGCGACGGGGAGCCGTGTGGAACTGGCGTACGTGGACGCGGGCTACACGGGCGACGAACCGGCCCGCAACGCCGAGGAGTACGGGATGCGGTTGGAGGTCGTGAAGTTGCCCGAAGCGAAGCGCGGCTTCGTGCTGCTGCCCCGGCGGTGGGTGGTGGAGCGCGATTTCGCGTGGACGACGCGCTTTCGTCGCTTGGTGCGCGACTACGAGCGGCTGCCGGAAACATTGGCGGGACTGCATCTCGTCGCCTTCGTCTTCCTCATGCTCCAACGGCTCTTCATACCCTTGCCAAGTCCATAACACCCTCTAGCATTGCCCTGATCTCATAGAGTGGGCGATGGTAACGTACTCACAAAACAATATGAAGTGAGAACGTACCCCTTCATGGATGCTCCACCTACAGCCCCGGAACGTAGGGGCGGAAGAGAGTGACGAGGAAATCGGGGACGAGGTATTCGACGATTTTCTCGAAGGTCTTTTCGTTGCGCAGGAGGCGACCGGGGCGGGTGTACTCGACCCAGGCCATCGCGCACCAGCCCGTCGCGCGCAGATAGACGAAGGGCATCCGCGTCTCGATCCGCCCGATCAGGTCGCGGCCTGCGTGATGGTCGCCGACGGCGGTCGCGTAGGCGTCCACGAAGGCGGCGCGCTGGGCATCTGAGAGGACGTAATCGCATTTCCAGAGCGTCGAGGTCGGCGTGAGGAAGTGGCAGAGGTCGTACGAGCCGTCGTCCAGCATCGGCTTCTCCCAGTCCACCAGTTTTGCCCGCGCCGCTGACGGGTCGCGCACGACAAAGTTGTGCGCCTGCACGTCGGTATGGATGATGACGCGCTCCTCGGGGCGGAAACGGTCTTGTTGCTTCGCCGCCGTTTCTTCGAGCGCGGCAAGGACGCGCGTGAAGATGCGCTTGACGGTCGGATCGGCATCCTCCGTGGCGAAGAAGACGTCGAGAAAGCCCTTCGCCTCCTGCCATGATCCTGTCAATGGGTCCGGGACGACGAGGAAATCCGGGTTACCGGCAATCGGCAGGGTATGGAGCGCGGCAATCGTACGGGCGGCAAGCGGCGTCTCGGTCGCGTAATCGAGGGGCCGACCGGGGAAATACTGCTCGACGAGGAAACCGTAAGGGAGGTCCGCGCCGCTGTTGTCAAGCAGATAGGGTTCCGGCGCGATGCCGGCGGGGCGCAAGAATTCCAGCGCCCGGTATTCGTAGCCGATCTGATCGCCCGCGCCGATCTGCGTGCCGGTATTGATGCGCGCCACAACCTGCCGCGTGCCGCCGGTGACGAGATAGTTCAGGTTGTACTCACCCTGCGCCAGCATCGTAATCGCGAGCGCTTCATCAGGACCGAAGCCGATCCGCTCCCGGCGATCCGCGCGATCCAGATAGGCGAGTATCCGTGGCTGCAATGACGCCCCGAAATCCGTAGCCTCACCCCCGCCCCTCTCCATCGCCGAACAAACCTCAAACATTCCGCGATCTCAGGGCGATGGAAAGGGGAGCCATGGGCCTTGCGCCCATGCCCGTGCTCAGTTCTTTAGAATGATTCCCGATGCACCTTGAGCCAATCGGTGGCGGGGGTGATATTCATCGCGGCCGCGCCGCGCTGGAGTTTCGTGACGATCACACGATCCCCTTTGGCAAGGGCGGGTTCCACTGTGTCCACCCACGCGGAGGGCGACTCCTCCGAATCCACAAGCCAGACATTCGGCATCGCGCGGTGCACATTGCGTGCTCCCGCCGCCGCCCGAATCGCATTGTGGACCTCTTCACGCGCGTCACCCATCGCGCTCCCCGCTTCATAGGCAATCCAGAGAATCATCGCTCCCTCTATCCTTCCCGTGAATCACCCGTGTATCGTACCGTGCTGACGCAGTATAGCGCGTCCGCGGATCACGCGCGAATGCCGCGCCACCGGCGCGTGCGGAGCGACATACCGGCGCAGAGGAACGCGATGCCGACAAGGAAGGCAAGCCTCATGGTACCCCCCGGCTGGGGATGCCCGGCGCGGGGGTTGACAATCGGCACCGCCGAACCCGTCGGGCCAACCGCGTACCCCGGCGGCAGGGCCGGGCGCGCCGCAGGTACGCCGGGAGCGGCAGGCGCACCGGGAATGGGCGGGATCGGCACACCGGGAGGCGCGGCATTCCCACGGATGATCTTGATGACCGGTGTGCCAGCGACGGGCGGAACACCCGGCGCACTGGCGCCGCCGACCGAGTTCGGCGTATTGCCCACCGGGGCGGAGTAGCCGGGTGGTGGCGGTGGCGGCAGACCGACCGCAGCAGCCGGCGGCTGCGCCGATGGCGGCGACGGCGCGGATGATGCCGGAGTCGGTGCCGCGACGGTCGCCGATTGTACCGACACGCGTGCGGGAGTGGCGCCCGGAGCGCTATTCGCCGGTGACGTCGCCGCTGGTGGTGCGACGCTCGCGGTGGTGGCGACAACAGCCACGTTCGCAACCGGAGCGGCGGATACATGCGCGGTCGCTGGCGCGATGGGTGTCCCGGTCGCGGGCGCTTTCGTTGGCTGCGGGGTCGGCGTGCATGCCGGGAGGGCGGTTGGGCTGGCCGTCGCGGTGGCTGGTGCAGATGCATCGCCGACCAGGGGGGCGATCAGGTGCGATGTCGTCGCGGTTGGCGGCAGCGCCGTTGGGGATGGAGAGGGTGTGCCAGTACCCGGTGTTCCCGTTATCGGTGTTCCTGTCGGTAGTGCTGTTGGCGTCACACATGGGGGCATTCCATCCGTTGCCGCCCCGGCCGCACTCCCCGACCAACCGATCACCATTCCCAGTATGCCAGTCATGATGACGGTCACCATCACCGCGATCCATCGCCCTCCGAACAATGTCTGTCCCCGCATCATCGCTCCCTCATGAACCCACGCCGCACCGTCGCTGTACACCATGCCCAACGATGCCCGGCTTGTCAAATTCCTTCGTGGAGCGAAGGGCCGCGGAGCGGGTTACAGACGCATGGCGGAGCGTTTCGTTGCTCGTTCATTGCCGAGCACTACATCCCGCGTCTCGCCTCCCTCCTCATGCCGCTCGCGGACGAGTTCGATGAAGGCGCGCGCGGCGGCGGGCTGGTAGCCATCGCGCCGCCAGAGCAGGCCGATTTGCCGCCCATGCACGCCTTCGGAGAGCCGAACAACGGCGATCTGGGAACGGGAGATCGGCGAAAGCGACTGCTCCGGCACGAGCGTGATGCCGAGGCCCGCCGCAACCATCGAGCAGATCGTGTCCCAATAGGCGCATTCCAGCACGACTTTCGGCTCGAACCCCGCCTGACGGCAGATGCGGAGAGTCAAATCGCGCACCGCCGATCCCTCGCTCCAGAGGATGAATGGTTCCTCACGCAGTTCGGCAGGGTTGACCGACTCGCGCACCGCGAGGCGGTGATCCGGGGCGACGGCGAACGAGAGCAGCTCCTGCCCGAGCGGGAGCGAGCCGAGATAGCCATGCGTCGTCGGCAGCGCCGTGAGGGCGAGGTCCACTTCGCGATGTTCGAGTTGCCGCAAGAGGGTGATCGTTGGCGCTTCGTGCAGTTCGAGGGCGATTCCGGCATGGCGGGCATGGTAGGCGACGAGCAGCGGCGGCAGCATCGAGGCGCTGAGGGCCGGGAGCGCGCCGAGCCGGAGGCGGCCGCGTTCGAGATTTGCCAGTTCCGCCAGTTCACGCTCCGCCTCGGCGGAGCGGGCGAGCAGCGCGCGAGCATGCGGAAGCAAGTGCTGGCCCGCCTCGGTGAGCGTCACTTGCCCGCGTGTCCGCTCGAAGAGTGTATTACCGATCTCCTCTTCCAACTTGCGGATCTGCTGGCTGAGGGAGGGTTGCGCGATGTGCAGCGCCTCCGCCGCGCGCGTGAAATGGTGATGATCCGCCACAGCGACGAAATACGCGAGGTGACGCAATTCCACACCGCACCTCCGATAGTGCTAGCCTATGATCGCCGCGTCCAGTATACGTCGCTACCGATGGTGTGGCTACCGACCGGCACGACATGGCAACAGGGCACGGACGCGGTACACTGCGAGAAAGAGACCGCCCTTTGGGGATTCGGAAGGAGAAACGACGATGCTGCTCACCTTTCTCGGTCACGCCGGTTTCATGCTGGAAGCCGATGGAAAAACCGTCCTGATTGACCCGTGGGTGACGGGAAACCCCGTCGCAACGATGAAGGCCGACGATCTCCGCGCCGATACGATTCTGCTCTCCCACGCCCACAACGACCACGGCATTGACGACACGCAGGCAATCGCCAAGCGAACGGGCGCGACGGTGATCAGCACGTTCGAACTCGGTGAATGGCTCGGCGCGCAGGGCGTCAAGGCAATTGCCGGCAACCACGGCGGCACACTGGCGTTCGACGGCGGTAGCGTCAAACTCACGCCCGCATGGCACACATCCTCCTATCAACCGGGGCCGGACACGTTCGTCGCACCGGGCGTTCCGGCGGGGCTGATTGTCCGCTTCGGCGGCATGACGATCTACCACACCGGCGATACCGCGCTCTTCCGGGATATGGAACTGATCGGCGAGGAAGGCATTGATCTCATGTGCGTCTGCATCGGCGATCACTTCACGATGGGACCCCAGGACGCGGCCCGCGCCGTGCGCTTCGTCGGCCCGAAGAGCGTCATTCCGATGCATTACAACACCTTCCCACCGATCACGCAGGACGCCGAGGCGTTCAAGCGCACGGTCGAGGCCGCCATGCCGGGCGTGACCTACTATCCGCTCAAGCCCGGCGAGCAGCAGCGATTCGAGGGGTGATGTTTCGTAGGGGCGCGTCGCGACGCGCCCTACAGACAAGTGGCTGCGCCTATTCCCATACTATCGCGATCGCGACAACGTATGACGACTCTGTCACACTCGTTACCTGCTGTAAACGACCTCACCGTCCATGATCGTGTAATCCACGCCGATCTCCGCGATGTCGTCCGGGTCCACGGTGCGGGCGTCGGTGCTCAGCACCGTCACGTCCCCCAGTTTACCGGGTGTCAGGCTGCCCTTGAGGGTTTCCTCGAACGACGCGTACGCGCCCGCCCAGGTATAGGCCCAGACGGCCTCCGCGAAGGTGATCGCTTCTTCGGGGAAGGCGACGTCACCTGCGAAGTCCTTGCGCGTCACCATCGTCTCGATCCCGGCGAGCGGGCTGACCGTCACCACCGGCGCGTCGCTCGATGCCGCCGCGACGATGCCGCGATCAATGAAGGTGCGCATCGCGTTCGCATAGCGTAGCCGCTCGGGGCCGAGGTTCTGCATGTAAACGGGCCGGAAATCCCGCAGGAA
>JAICJW010000547.1 GCA_025928215.1 Chloroflexia bacterium
CGCTCTTCGGGATGCGCTCGGCAGCGTGGAATGGCGGGCTGGCATTCTCGTCGTGGGCGGGCGGGGCGATCATCGTGCACTTCGGCTACCGTCCCGTCCATCTTCTCTATGTACTGGCGTATGGCGCGGCGATGGCACTCTTTCTCGTCTACTGGCCGCGTCGTGTCCGCCAGGCGCACGCGGAGCGGCAGCGCCTCGCCGAGAGCGGGAGTTTGCGACCGGCGTAGAAAATCCCCGCTCCCGTGCACGGGAGCGGGGCAGGAAGAAGCGGAGTTTATGTTCCGCGCTTGCCGCGCGGGTCGAGGGCGTCGCGCATGCCATCACCGAGGAAGGTGAAGGAGAGCATCGTGAGCGCGATGGCGATGCCGGGGAAGATCACTTGCGACGGCGAGTAGAAGATCGCCTGCTGGCCATCGTTGATCATCGCGCCCCACGAGGGCGTGGGCGGAATGACGCCGATACCGAGATAGGAGAGGGCGGCCTCCGCGAAAATCGCTCCGGGGATACCGAAGGTCACGGAGACGAGGATCGGGCCGAGCGCGTTCGGGATCAGGTGCTTCCAGAGGATGCGGCCCGGCTTCGCGCCAAGCGCGCGCGCCGCCTCGACATACTCGCGGTCTTTCAGGCTGATGATCTGGCCCCGCATCAGCCGCGCGTCGCCGACCCACGACGATAACCCAATCGCGATGAAGATGATGAACAGGCCACCAAGCAATTGCTTGATTGGGCTTTCCCGCAGGGCCGCCGAGAGCAGGACGATCAGGAGCAGGGTCGGGAATGCATACATAATGTCAATCAACCGGCTGATGAGGGTGTCTATCCAGCCACCAAAATAGCCGGCGATTGCCCCCAAGGGCACGCCGATGAACACAACGACCAGTTGCACGACAAGGCCGACCGAAAGGGAGATCCGCGCGCCGTACAGCAAGCGCGAGAGAACGTCACGCCCGAGATTGTCCGCGCCGAGGAGACCCGCCGCACCTGGCCCCGCGTTCGTGTGCCCGCTATGGACCACATCACGATAGCCGTACGGCGCGAGGAGTGGCGCGAGAATGGCGATCACGGTCAGAAGGCCGATGATGATCAGCCCCGCGAGGGCGAGCCGGTTCTTGCGCAGCCGCCGCCAGGCATCGCTCCAGAGGCCGCGGGTTTTCTTCTGGCTGAACGGCAAGTCGCTGTGGGTTCTTTGTGCCGCAATCGTCCGCGCCGCGCCGCCTGGCATATCCTCGCTGCGTTCATGTACTGCCACGGTGCCGATACTCCTCTAATTGTACCGCACGCGCGGGTCAATCACGCCGTAAAGCAGATCCACGATCAGGTTGGCGAACATCAGAATCACCGCGTAGAGCAGGGTCGTTGCCATAATGACGGGATAATCGCGCTGCTGAATGGCCTCGAGATACAAACGTCCGATGCCGGGGATGCTGAAGACATTCTCGATGATGAATGAGCCGGTGAGAAGGCCCGCCGTCAGTGGCCCGGCGACCGTCGCGACGGGGATAAGCGCGTTGCGGAGCATGTGACGGATGACGACGGCCCGCTCGTGCAACCCTTTCGCCCGCGCAGTCTGGACATATTCCTGATTGAGTGCATCGAGCATGGAGGAGCGCGTGATCCGCGTCAGGAAGGCCAGCGGCGTGAACGCGAGCGTGATCACGGGAAGGATCGCCTCTTTCGGCGTGCCCCAGCCTTGCGTGGGGATCAGATGCAATTTCACTGAGAAGAGGATCACGAGCAGAATGGCGAGGACGAAATTGGGGATGCTCGCACCGCCCGTCGCGATCAGGAGCGAGACGTAATCCGCCAGCCGGTTCTGTCTGAGCGCCGCGATTACGCCGAGCGGAATCGAGACGAGAAGGATCACCGCGAGCGCGAGGAAGCCGAGCGTCATGGTCTTGCCCAATCCCTGCTTGATGATCGTGCCCACGGGAGTATCTTGCTGCAATTGCACGGAGACGCCAAAGTCACCGTGCAATGCGTGCGCCACATAGCGAACGAACTGCACGGGCAACGGCTTATCCAAGCCGTACTTGGAAGTGAGCGTCGCGACAACCTGCGGGGAGGCGCGCCTACCGAGTCCCGCGCTATCGAACGGCCCGCCGGGCGTCGCCTTCATGACGATAAACGTGATGATCGCGACACCGAGCAGGGTCGGGATCAGTTGCAGGAGCCGGCGGATAGCATAGCGATACACATGCGCTCCTCTAATACCATTGGTGGTGGCGGGCTTTAGCCTGCCCCAGCATCCGGCAGGCTA
>JAICJW010000448.1 GCA_025928215.1 Chloroflexia bacterium
CATCTCCTGCGCGGGGAGCGCCTGCGCACCGTATTCGGTGACGACTTCGAAATGCTCCGGCGTGTAGCGGATGAGATCGTACAATTCCCCGAAGGCGTCGGTGTACCAGCCGCTGTAGAGGTGCATATCCACCGGCCAGCCGTATCGCTCGCGCGCCGCCATGATCTCCCAGTGGCCGGGATACTCGTTCGCCTGCTGGACGATGCGCGTCGGATCGGTGGCGCGGGAGGTGGCTGCGAGCGCCATACCGAGTTTCTCAAAGTTCGCCGCGCCCGGTTCCGAGCCGTAGCAGTAGCAGAAGACGGACGGATGATTGGCGAGCAGCGCGATCATTTCCTCCGCCTGCCGCGTCGCGCGGCGCACGAGGCCCGAATCATTCGCCATCCGCCACTGCATCGGGAAATCCTGATAGACCAGAAGACCCGACGCGTCGCATGCCGCGTAGAAGGCGGGATGCTCGACGACGCAGAAGGGGCGCACCATATTCATGTTCGCCTCGCGCAGGAGGCGGACATCCCGCGCATAGCGCTCCGGCGTCATCGAACCGAGCAGTTGATCGGAGAGGTAATTTGCTCCCCGCCAGAAGAGGCGGCGGCCATTGAGGTAGGTTGCCCAGCCCGCGCCGCGCCGCTCGACGGTGCGCAGCCCGATCCGCTGGGTCACGCTGTCGCTCGGCGTTTCGTCCGTACCGACCGCGATGGTCAGTTCATAGAGATCCGGGCGGCCCTGATCCCACGTCCACCAGAGGCGGGCATCGGGGACCTGGAGCCAGAGTGTGTGGACATTCGGGCCGGGGAGGAGGCGGATGCGCCCCTCCTCCTCGATCGTCGCGCCGGTGAAGGTGGCGGGGGCAAGCGTCAGATGCACGCGCGCATCCACGGCGGCGGGCAGGGCATTGACGAGTGTGACGCGCAGGGCGAGGGAGGCGCGCCGCGTCGCGGCATGCGCGCTCAGGTCAGCGTCGGCGCGGAGCGCCACGATCTGTTGCGGCCCGGAGAGGAGAAGCGTCACATCGCTCCATATCCCACCGGGGTTGATGTCGAGATTATTCGCGTCCCAATCCTGCAACGCGCCCTTGATGAGCGTCTTCTCCTCGTGCTCGCGCGCGTGTTTGACGCGGACATCGTTCGGGCTGTTCACCCGCACAACGAGGAGATTCTCGCCCTGAAGCCAGGTTGTGCAATCGAAGGCGAAGGGGGCGAAATACCCCTCATGCGTGCCGAGGTAGAAGCCATTGAGCCAGACATCGGCGTCATAATCCACCCCCGCGAACCGGAGCCGCGCGACGCCGTCCGCCGGGAACTCGGGCCGGGCAAAACGGGTGCGATACCACGCGACGCCGTTGTACTCCTCATAGCCGAACTGCTGCCAGTTGCTGGGGACGGGGATCGTCTGCCAGTCGCTGTCGTCGTAGGTGGGGAGATGATAGGCGCACTCATCGTTGGCCGATGGCACGAGATCGGCAGGCGCGAGGTCGCCGAGGCGGTCGGGGTCGGTGCGGAAGCGCCACGACCCGGCAAGCGAAATGGTGCGGAGATGCTGCATTGATGCGCCCTGCTCCCTACGTGTACGTGCATCCCTCGGCGATATTGTAGCATCAGCATCGTTGCCCGATGCTACAATCGCTGGGGCGGAGAGTAGATGTGGTGCGAGGAGTGGCGCGATGTCCTACGATGTGTATGTCAATCTTAAGTACGATGATGAAATGGTCCGGCGCATCGTGGATATCGCGCCGCGCGTGGATTTCTTCGGTGATGGCGAGACGCTGACGTTCGCGCCGAGCGATTTCGCGCGCCACAACGACCGCTATCGGGGTACGCCGGAGCATCAGTTCATCGTCGAGCAGAGCGGCGGCACGCTCGATAGCCACGGCTTTCTCATCATTATCAATCGCGCCGGTCGCTCGCTCGCGCTCCACGACAACGGCCCCGGCACGTTCGATCACGCCCGCGAGACGATCCGCGATTTCGCCGCGTGGGTGCGCGAGAACGTCCCGGGCGTGAAGTTCGATGTCGCCAGCATCGCCAGCACCGACGGCTACGCCGATTACACCTATGTCGGCGCGATGGGCGGCTGGCAAGTCACCGACGCGGGCGGCGGCATGAAGCCCGCCGACGCGGCAATTTAACCTCATCCCTCCCATCCTGCTATACTCCCCGCTGCAACGCGTATCCGTGTGTACCCACGATGTATCATTCGCCGCCGGGAGTCTGACATGGCGCAAAAGACGATCCGGCTGCCGCGTGCCGAGCGGCGGCGGCAGATATTGACGGTCGCGGCGGCGGCGTTCGCGGAACGCGGGTTCGGCGGCGTGACGATGGAGGAAATCGCCGGCCGGGTCGGCGTCACACGCCTCATCCTCTATCGTGCATTCGCCTCCAAGGAGGACCTCTACCGTGCCATCCTCCATGATACCGCCGCGCGGTTGACTGCCGCGATGACCGAGGCGGTCTCCCTCCCCGGCGCGCCGAGCGGCGCGGCGCTCCGCGCCTACCTCGACACCGCCAGGCACGATCCGGCCGCCTTCATGCTGCTCTTCACTGGCGCGGCGGAAAGCCCGCTCGGCATCGAGATTGACGCCGCACGCCGCCGGGTGCGCGAGGAGATCGCGCGGCAGGCGCTTGCCCAGGCCGCGAAAGAGGGCGTCACCCCCGATCCCTTCTGGTCACCCTTGATCGCCGAACTAACCCTCGCTATCGTCGAGCGCGGCACACAGTGGTGGCTGGACACCGCGCCCCTCCCCGCCGCCGACGATGCATTCGTCGAGTATCTTCAGCGCGGCGTGAGCGGCCTGCTGGGTGGGATCGCGACGGGCCACTTCCATTTGCGCTTTCCCACGGGCCGCGCGCGATAAGGGCGGCGATTCACCCCAAGCCGACGATACCTCATCACATTCTGACGGCGATCTGCGTTATAATGCACGAAAGGACATTTATAGATGTCCAGCGAGGTTTATTTGGTTCAGGAAAGAGGAGTTTTTCTATGCAGCGTGTACGATTCATTTTGACGATGGCGATCCTTTCCGTCAGTCTGTTCGTCGCAACAAACCCGGTCTTCGCGGCTGCGGGTGGCAACGGGAACGGGAATGGGAAGCCCGGTGATCCGGCGCTTCCGGAAGCGCCGCTCGCGATTTTCCTGCCGATTGTTGGCATCGTCGTCATCGGTCTGACTCTCTCCTTCATCTCCCGACGCCGAAGCCGCATGACGCTGGACGCGGAGTAAGCCCGAGCAGATCAGAGGTAGTGGATGGTCATGATCGCCAACAGCGCACGCGGACGGGTTGAATCGCGGTTTGACATCACACGCTTCGGGA
>JAICJW010000138.1 GCA_025928215.1 Chloroflexia bacterium
AGTCATCCTCTCCCTCATCCCGGTCCTGATCTTGTATGTCTTTGCCCAAAAGTACCTGATCGAGGGCATTACCGTCGGCGGGGTCAAGGGTTGACCTCCGACTGAGTGCTGAGCACTGCGTGCTGAGTGCTCGCTGGGGTGGGCGACAATGTCACGACAAGCCCAGCAACGTGATGGCGCAAGCGATGGCGCGTGTCTTCGCAGGACTCCTGATGTCTTGACACTGGGCGAGTGCCTCATCGATCTCGTCGCGGCGGACATCGGGGCGCTCAACGCCGCGACGACCTTCGTCCGTGCGGCGGGCGGTGCGCCTGCAAACGTCGCGGTCGGCGTCGCGCGGCAAGGTGTACGCAGCGGATTCATTGGGGCGTTTAGTCGCGATCCTTTCGGGACCTATCTCCGGGACCTGCTGGAAGCGGAGGGCGTCGATTGTGCGCAGGCGCAGCGTGTGGATGCGCCGACCGCGCTCGCGTTCGTGTCGCGCGACACGAGCGGGGAGCGCGACTTCCTCTTTTATCGCGAGCGGGCGGCAGACTTACAACTGAACGCGACGGCGCTCGACCCTGAGGCGATCGCCGCCGCCGCCGTGCTTCACCTTGGGTCGCTCACGTTGCTTGGCGCCTCCTCGCGCGGTGCCGAGGAGTGCGCGGTGCGAATCGCCCAAGCGGAGGGGGTTGCCGTCTCCTACGATCCGAATCTCCGACCGGACCTGTGGCCGGACTTGGGGGCGATGCGCGCCGCCGCGCTCGCCCTGATGCCGACCGCCACCATTGTGAAGATGAATGAGCAGGAACTGGCGCTGCTCAGTGGCACGTCCGACCTCACGCGGGGACTTGCCACGCTCGCGGCAACGGGACCGCCGATTGTCATCGTCACCTATGGTCGCGCCGGATGTCGCTACGTCTGGCATGGGCGCACGGGCAGCGCGCCGGGCTTTGCGGTTCCCGCCATGGACACAACGGGAGCAGGTGATGGCTTTATGGCGGGACTCCTCGTTGCTCTCGCACCGCGGCTCATGACAGGCGGCGCTACTGCCCTCGCCGAAATGACCGCTGCGGACATTGACGATGTCCTCGCGTGGGCCAACGCGACTGCGGCGCTCACGACGATCGCGCATGGGGCCATTCCGGCGATGCCCCGTCGCGAAGCCGTCACACGATTCGTGGCCGAGGCAAGGCAACAAGCCGTAAAGCATCCGCGACGTTCTTACCGGATTCACTCGAGAGGGGAGACCAACCAATGAGCACAGAGCGACAGGCGAGCGAGGTCGATTTCACCGCGATGCGGGCGCGATTGCGCGGCGACTGGCATCGGCCACAGTATCATTTCACCGCCCCCGCTAACTGGATGAACGACCCGAATGGCCTGATCCAGTGGCACGGGGTCTACCACATGTTTTATCAGTACAACCCCGACGGACCCCTGCACGGCAATATCCACTGGGGACATGCGGCGAGTACCGACCTTGTCAACTGGGAGGACTGGCCGGTTGCGCTCGCGCCGACCCCCAATTCGCCGGACTCGCACGGTTGCTATTCCGGCTGCGCGGTGGACCATAATGGTATACCGACGTTTATCTACTCCGGGAATAAGCGCTTGAGTGAGACCGATCCAACCATTCGGGAGCAACGCACCTGCATCGCCACGAGCGCGGATGGCCTGCGCACATGGACGAAGGACCCCGGCAACCCCGTCATCCCAAACGTGCCGCCGGGGATGGCTCTCGTCCAATACCGGGACCCGAGTGCGTGGCGGGAAGGCGATACATGGTACCAAATCACCGGGGCGGGATTCCCCGATGTGGGTGGGACGGTACTCCTCTACCGGTCGGATGACCTGCGGCATTGGGAATATCTCCACCCCCTCTACGTGGGCGACGTCCGTCGCACCGAGCCATTCTGGACGGGGATCATGTGGGAATGCCCGCAGTTCTTCGCGCTGGACGGCACACATATCCTCATCATCTCGACTTGGGATCACGGGCCAAAGCAAACCGCGTACTTCGCGGGCGACTATGCGGGGCTCCGCTTCACGCCTCATCGCGAAGGGCTGCTCGACCTCGGGTGGTCCTTCTTCGCGCCGCAATCGTTCCGCGACGACACCGGACGGCGGGTGATGTTTGGCTGGCTGCGCGAGGAGCGCGAGCGCGACGCCCTTGTCGCTGCGGGATGGGCGGGCGCGATGTCCCTCCCGCGCATCTTGACCGCGGGATCGGACGGCACGCTGATGCAAGCACCCGCGCCGGAACTCCAATCCCTGCGCGGCGCGCATGTCCATCTCGAGGATGTGGCCATGACCGATGCGCCGGGGGACGTGCTGGACGGGTTGCGCGGGGGAAACATGGAGATCATCGCGGAGTTCGCGGCGGATGATGCGGAGCGGTTCGGTCTCAGCGTCTTCCGCGCCCTCGACGGAAGCGAAGAAACACGGATTATCTACGACCGCGCCCGCCAAGAACTGCTCGTGGACCGGACGCGGTCGCGCGCGGACACCGTGCCGGAGCGTCCTGTGGTCAGCGGCGCGTGCCCGCTCGGCGCGGACGGACGGTTGCGGCTGCACATCTTCCTCGATGGGTCGATCGTCGAGGTCTTCACGAATGACAACACGGCCTGCCTCACTGCCCGTGTGTACCCGACGCGCCCGGACAGCACGGGCGTCGCACTCGTCGCTGAAGGCGGTCGCGCGGTCGCGCAGTCGCTTGACCTTTGGGAACTAGCATCAGTGTGGTGAGATAGTCATCGAGCCAACATCGCGTTGGAAGCTCGGCTTGCACCAGCCGTATTGCGGTGGATGGGGCGGGGCGGAAGAGACGCTGCTGTCCGAGGTGCGCGGGCGGCAACCCTCCCGGTGATCGCATTTCGTCCCGCGGCAAATCATGCGGGTTGCGTTTCGCAGTAGAAATCTGCCATGATGAAACGAGTAGACAGAACGACTCTTCTGCGTAGTGAATCGCACCAATGACGACGAAAAACGCCACCGCCACCGCCCAACAACTCGCGAGTTTCACTTCACGAAAGGTGACGGGCCTCGCCGATACGCTCAGTGAGGCCATCCCCGACTCCCTCACGGCGTGGATGGCGCGCTATCTCACCTTCGCCGTCGTCGGCGTCCGCTCCCCCGCCGTCGCCGAGAAGATCGCCCTCCACCTCGACCGCTTTGTCCAATCCTTCACCGAGAGTTACGGCCACGACCGGGCCGGCACCGTCCTCAAACGCGATGTCCTTGCCTGGCAGCGGTCGCTCAAAGACCAGGGCTTCGCGCCGGCGACCGTGAATAACCATCTCGCCTCACTCTCCGGGTTCACGACCTGGGTGCACGCGCAGGCCCCGCACCTCTTCCCCGTCGGTGATCCAGCCAAGGGAATCACGGAACTGGGGTTGCCACCGCTCGAACCGCGTGCGCTCAGTGAGGCACAGGTGCGGAGCCTGAAGAATCTCTGCGACCGGCTGGAACGCTTCCACCAGCTGCGCGGCCAGCGGTGGATCGGGCGAAATGGCGCTGTGCCGCTGCGTGCCACCGGTCGGCCGTTGCGCGACCGGGGCGATGGTCTACGTCCTGCTTTCCACCGGACTGCGGCGCGAGGAGTTGGTCCGCCTTGATCTCGATCAGGTCAGCCCGAATATTCCAGCGGCGTTACGGCAAGCACGGCAAGGTCGGATTGCCCATGTCCAGGGCAAAGGGAACACCGAACGCACCGTTTTCTTATCCAATGACGCGCGCCTCGCGCTCGCCGATTATCTCGAACGGGAACGCCCCCGCGATGTCGGACTGCAGACGACGGCACTCTTCCTCAGTACGACCGGGATTCCGGAGCGGGCGGCCGATGGCCGGCTCTCGCCACGGGCGATCAACCTCATCCTGACGCAGATCGGGCGCTGGCATGACGCGGAGTTGAAGGACCCGACGCGGCATATCTCGCCACTCAAACCGCACGATCTCCGGCACACGTTCGCCTTCCAGTTAGCGAAGGCGACAGGGCGGATGCCTACGAGTTGGAGCGGCTGCTGGGGCACCGCTCGCAACGCTACATCCAGCGTTACACCAACCCACCCGAGGAGATCGCCGCCGCATATATCGAGGAGTTCTAGCGGATGGCCGGATCGGACGCGCTCTCCGAGCACGAGCGACGGCAGGCATGGGAGCGGTATAAGCGTATTCGCTCATGCCTCGATGCGGGCGTGCTCGCCACCACGGTCGCACGGGAGCAGGGATTGTCCGCACGCACCATCGAACGCTGGGTGGCGCGCTATCGCCGCGACGGACTGACCGGACTGGCGCGTCTCCCGCGGGCCGATCGGGGAGCGCGGCATTTCCCCGAGGATCTCGTCAGACTGATCGAAGGCCTGGCACTGCGCAAACCAGCGCCGACGGCTGCCGCGGTGTATCGGCAAGTCGTCGGGGTTGCGGAACGGGAGGGCTGGCCAACACCGAGCTACAGCACCGTCTATGCCGTGATCCGCCACCTCGACCCGGCGCTCGTCACCCTCGCGCACGACGGGACGAAGGCGTATCGTCTCGCCTTCGACTTGTTGCATCGCCGGGAAGCGACCAGCCCCAATGACCTCTGGCAAGCGGATCACACGCCGCTCGATCTCTGGGTGCGCGATGCAGACGGCACACCGGTTCGCCCGTGGCTGACCGCCATCCTCGATGACTACAGCCGGGCCGTCGCTGCGTACCGACTCAGTCTCTCCGCCCCGACGGCGCTCACCACGGCCCTGGCGCTGCGCGACGCGATCGGACGCAAGGCCGATCCGTGCTGGCACGTCTGCGGCATCCCGCAGACCTTCTACACCGATCACGGCAGCGACTTCACGTCGCGCCATATCGAACAGATCGCCCTCAGCTTGAAGATGGTGCTCGTCTTCTCCGAGCCGGGGATGCCGCGCGGCCGCGGACGGATCGAGCGCTTCTTCAATACGGTCAACCAACTCTTCCTCTGCACGCTGCCGGGGTATGCTCCCAACGGTGTACCGCCAAGTGGACCCCTGCTCACGGTCCCGCAGCTTGATGCACACCTGCGCGACTTCGTACTCGAAGACTATCACCGGCGCATCCACAGTGAGACCCGGATGGCACCGCAAGCGCGCTGGGAGGCGGGCGGCTTCCTCCCGCACCTGCCGGAGAGTCCCGAGGAGTTGGGTCTCCTCTTGCTCACCGTCAGCAAGGCGCGCAAGGTGCGGCAGGACGGCATCCATTTCGAGACAATGCGCTACCTTGATTTGACGTTGGCGGCGTATGTCGGCGAGTGGGTGACGATCCGCTATGACCCGCAAGACATGGCGGAGATCCGCGTCTACCACCACGACTGCTTCCTCTGCCGGGCGGTCTGCCAGGAACTGGCGGGCGAGACGATCAGCCTCAAGGAGTTGATTCGCACTCGCAATGCGCGCCGGCGCGAGTTGCGCGCGACGCTGACCGATCGCGCCGCACTGCTCGACCAGTTGCTCGGCGCGCCGCAGCAACCGCCGCCTGTCGAATCGCCGGAGCCACCGGTGCCGGCACCGCCGCGGCTGAAGCGGTACGTCAATGAGTGAGCCGGGGTTCATTGTCACCAAGGAGTATCGGCGCTTCGCCGAGTTCTGCGATGCCTGCCGCCGCGAGCGGCATATCGGCCTCTGCTATGGGCCGCCCGGTGTGGGCAAGACCCTCTCCGCGCGCCGCTACGCCCGCTGGGAGGTGCTCGGACCGGTGATCGAACGGCACGCCTTCTACGCTGACATCCCGAGCCATCCCGACCTCGCGGAGTGCCGGACGGTCCTCTTCACCCCGTCGGTGACCACGACCCCGAAGCGGGTGGACGACGAACTGACGAACCTGCGCCACCGGCTGCACGCCATCATCTGCGAAGCCTTATATCCCGACGATTATCAGACCATCCGGTACGCCGATGACCGCTGGATCGAGTTGATCATCGTGGACGAGGCGGACCGGCTCAACTTCCCCGCGCTCGAACAGTTGCGCGATGTCTACGACCGCGGGGCGTTCGGCGTGATCCTGATCGGGATGCCGGGGATTGAGAAGCGGTTGGCACGCTACGCCCAGTTCTACTCGCGGGTGGGGTTCGTGTATCAGTTCCGGGCGCTCTCGGTCGAGGAGATGCGTTTCATCCTGACGCACAAATGGCGGGAGATGGGATTGACGCTGGCGCCGGACGATTTCACGGACGCGGAAGCGCTGGCGGCGATGATCCGAATCACGGGGGGCAACTTCCGGCTAGTGCAGCGGCTATGCAGCCAGATCGCACGCATCCTGGAGATCAATGCACTGCGGACGGTGACGGCGGAAGTGGTGGAAGCGGCACGCGAGAACCTGGTGATTGGGCCGCTCATCTGACCGTAACACCGACAGATAGCGTCGAAGAATATCGCCACAAAGTGATGAAAGTGACAATTATCGATGCACGTGACACCCTTTTCCCTTACTAACACGGCGCATCGTGGTTCCGTATAACGTCCGTTTCGGCATAGTATCGGAACCACTTTTTTCAAGTTCCCCGCCATTGTGTCCGGAATGGCCGGTTATGAAGGTGAATCTATGGCAACAGAGCAAAGCGATGTGCGAAGTAGGTCTGCCAGCCGTGCGCTACACTCGCTCGGTGGCAGGTGTAGCGGCGGGCGCTTTCCCGATGAGGCGTAGGCGCGTGTGGGAACGTCCGTGACGGCAACCGTCTTCGCGTTGCGGACGAATTCGACCGCCACCCAGCCCCGATCGCGATAGATGGCGTCCACGACCGCGCCTTCATCGCCGTTCTTCAGTCCCTCGCCCGTAGGCAAATGCGAGACAGCGATTTCGTCCGCCGGTATCGGTGCGAGCAAGGTGACGCTATCGCGTTTGTCAATGCATCCGATCGTCGGGCGTTCCTTTCTTCTTGTGGATAAGCAGTGATGAAACGTGGGAATGAACTGCTCATATCCACTTGCCAAATAGTACGCACGAGCGGCACCGCAAGGGACCAACAACAGCCTGCTTCGTTCGTCCCGATTCGGGAATGACCTACTCGACTTCGTGTGTATGAACATGCTCCGTGAGCGCTCCCCGGTGACACCGAAGCGAAAAAAGAATGCCGCCTTGCGTTGATACTGCGAATGCTCCGGTACGAGCAGAGAACGTACGATCTTTTCAGGCGCAACGAGGGCTTGATCGGCAATCGGCACCTGCATAGCCGAGACACGACGTCATTCTCGCACACGCCGATATCTCATCGTTTGATGAGCGACGTGTTATCCGTGCGATGAGGGCGTGGGCGTCTTGGGGGCGGGGCCGAAGCGGGCAGGGGGGGTTGTGGACGGGCTACTGACGAAGACGACATTCTTGATGCCCGCGTCGTTCAAGAGATGGGTGAGATCGCTCGCGGTATTCTCCTGTGCCGCGTTGAGGAGTGTGCCGTCGGCGAGCGTCTCCGTGTTGGCGCGACTCTCCGCCTCGCGCAGCACCGAATCGAGCAGTTCCTTCGATGAGCCACCGATGAAGGCGGTCGGGCCGGTCGAGCGAGAGACGACATGGCTCTTTTGCGCGTTCAGCGCTTGACTGATGATGGTCGGTGCGGGCAGGACGATGCGGACGGTGTCGCCATCAACGGTGATATCGCTCTCGGTGATCTGCGAGAGGTCCACGCCCGCCTTGACATCGTAGACGGCCAGATAGGTGAGCGATTCGGTGGAGCCGGGGAGCCTGCTGCTCGCGGATTTGGTGATCTCCTGATCTACCTGCCGCTCGGCGGTGACGAGTTGATCCGCGCGCTGAATTGTGTGCAGGACGGTCGGGCGCACGTCATTCGTCTGGTGCACATTGGGCGCAAAGGGGTGCAGCGTCAGGCCAAAATGCGTCACATAGAGCGTCGCCGCGACGACCGCCGCCACACCAAGGAGCGTCAACATGCCGTTGCCCCGTGCGATCACAATCCGCGTTGTCTGCTCATTGCCCCGTCGCACCACAGCGTCTCACCTCGCCCTGACGCTCGCTCCTACTGGCGCGAACGCAATGATTTCGTCCACCGTCTTCTGGCTGCCGATGTACCAGATGAGCACGATCGCGGCGATGATAATGAGAAGAAGGAGGAGGATGCCGATGATGCGTCGCCCTGCCATTGCCGCACCGTCCTTCCCGCACCAAGCAGTCGGCGCAATCACACCGCGCCCCTCGGCGGCTCCACAACACTCTATGCAGGAATGACGCCATCACGCTCCCGCTCGAAGCCGGGGATGCGGATTGCCCGCTGTTGCCTTCCCTGCGAACTTGGGGTATTGTACGGACACCGGAGCGGCGAGCGAAGCAGGGGTGCGAGCAGGCCGGGTTTCCGGGTTGGGGAGCGGGGAATCCAAAGTGCCACGACGCAAAGCGGACAGCGGACGCGCGGTGCCCGTGATCGCCTTCTTCAACCAGAAGGGCGGCACGGCGAAGACGACGAGCACGCTCAATGTCGGCGCGGCCTTGGCGGAGCGCGGGCACAAAACGCTCGCCATTGACCTCGACCCGCAGGCGAGCCTGACGATGGCGCTCGGCGTGGATGTGCTGACGCTGGAATCGTCATCGTACGATCTGCTCGTGGATGACACGGTAACGGTGCAGGATGTCGCGCGGACAACGACGATCGCGAACTTCTCCGTCGTGCCGAGCCACCCGGACCTTGCCGCCGCCGAACTGCAACTCTTGAACGCCCTCGAACGGGAGCGCGCCCTCGCCCACAAGTTGAAACCGGAGGCGCTGGCGGCGCTCGATTATGAGTTCGTGCTGATTGACAGCCCGCCTTCGCTCAATGTCGTCTCGATCAACATCCTCGTCGCGGCGGACTACCTGATTATCCCGATCGAGCCGCACCCGCTCTCGGTGATGGTGCTGCCGAAACTGTTTGAGATGGTCGGGCGGGTGCAGCGGCTGAACCCGAAGTTGGCGATCGTTGGCTTTCTGCCGACGAAGGTGCATGGCACCTCGCGCCTCGCCGCCGACATGATTGACGACCTGCGCACGGGCTTCCCGCAGCTGCTGATCCTGCCGAGCATTCCCCTCTCCGTGCGCGGCGCGGAGGCGGTGGCGGCCTACACGAGCATCCTCGCCTACAGCCCGAAGTCCCCGATTGCCGAGGCATACCGGCAGGTGGCGCGGAAGGTGGAGAAGGAGATCCGGCCATGAGCAGTAAACCGAGAAAGTTTGCCGTCGTCGCCGACCTCCTGAAGGATACCTCGTCACGCGGGGCGGGCGTCGAGGAGATGATGAACGCCAAGCAGATCCGGCGTGACCGCATCGTGCCGGACCCCGATCAGCCGCGCAAATCCTTCCCGCAGGAGTCGCTGGAAGAACTCGCCGCCTCCCTCAAAGCCCGCGGCATCCTCCAGCCCATCGCCGTCTGGTATGACCGCCCGCACGACCGCTACGTCATTCTCCACGGTGAGCGGCGCTGGCGAGCGGCGGGGATCGCCGGGTTGGAGACGATGCCCGCCATCGTGCGTGAGGATCAGGAATCGAGCGAGCGGCTGATTGACCAGTTGATGGAGAACCTCCAGCGCGAGGACCTCAACGATGTGGATCGCGCCGACGGCCTCGCCCACCTCAAAGACGCGATGGGCGGCGTGGCGTGGGAGCGCGTGGCGGACGCCGTCGGCATCGGGCGGACGCGCCTCTTCCAGTTGCTCGATCTGCTCGACACGAAAAAGACGCCGGAGCCGGAGCAGCGGGCAATCCGTCAGGGCGAACTGACCGAGAAGCACATCCGCGTGCTGCGGCGCGTCTCCGGCCCTTTGCGCGAGGGGTTGCGCCGCGTGATGATCGAGGACAAACTCTCCGCGAAGGAGGCCGATATGGCCGCCGACGCCCTCGTGCAGAACCCGAGCATGAGCATCAACACGACGGCGGAGCAGGTCGCGGAGGCCGTCCGCCGCATCCGCATCGAAGCGAAGACCCCGCGCGAGCCGGAACCGCGCATGAATCTGCGCGGCCTCCTCCCCATCGGCCAGACCCTGCCCGTGATAGACGCCGCCGCCCTCAAGGATGTGCAGGCGAGCGCCGAACGCCTCCTGCGCTACCTCCTGGCCATGTCCACCGAACCGCTCGACCCCGCCGAGGCCAAGCGCCTCCGCCCCCTCATCCGCCGCCTCCGCGACACCGCCGATCTCTATCTGGACTCGGTGAAGGAATAAAGCCTCTCCCCCGGCCCCTCCGCCCGCACGCGGGGAGGGGCCGGGGGTGGAGTCAGCCTACAGGAAGCCCATGCCGCGTTTGGCGTCGGTGAGGGTCTTCTCGGCGGTGGGGCGCAC
>JAICJW010000183.1 GCA_025928215.1 Chloroflexia bacterium
CCGTTTCCTACCTTCTCCCAGAAGGCGCGAATCGCGGCAGTGCCGGGATCGCTGCCGCCGATGGTGTGATTCGTCTGCGTGAACCAGAGCCGCCCATCGTTTGGATTGCCGACGGGCTGGAAGTTCGGGTCAGTCTTCGCCTGATCCGCCGTTTGCAGGGCGGCGAGGCGGCGACCGAGCACCTCGAAGGGCGTCCCCTTGTTCTCCGCATGCTGCTCGAAGACGGCGCGCTGCAAATACTGCGTCGGGTGGCTCTTGCCGTCCTCCGATTGCTGGTCGAAGACCTTCGTGATTGGGAAGCCATACTGCAACAGGCCGCCGTTCCCGTTCCAGTAATCGCGGAACTGCCCATAGAGATAATGGCCCGTATCCGCATAGTAGTCCGATGCTGCCGCGACCGGCGCCGCCGGTATCACCGCAAGGAGACTGAACAGGACGAGCGCAACCATCCCCGCGCTCATCCGGCGCCCTACCATACCCAAAACCCTACCCTCCAAGACCCATGAGCCCCAGGGACCCGCAGGCGTTCATGCACGCCACCCGCCGCGTGTACCGTACCATACCGCTTTCACCGGAATTCTCTCGTTGGTGAGGGATAGATCCCCGGTACAAAGATCGGAGAGCAGGAAGGCGCGATGATCGCCTCCCTGCTCTCCGGGTGCTGGACGTTACTTGACCATCGTGGAGAGGGCGTAATAGGCCGCACGCGGCGACCAATCACTGTTCAGGATGCCCCAACCATACTTCTCATCGCTCGGGCCGCTCGTCGTCACCTGGAAATTGAGGTTCCAGACAAACATCACGCCCATCCACGGGTACGACTTGCCGAGATCGAAAGCGCGCACGAGGTATTGCCCCTGCTGCTGATCCGAGACGTACCGCGCATACTTGTACGCATCCGGCGGGTTCGCGCTGCTATCCCAGCCGGTCTCGGTCAGCCACATCTTCTTCGCTCCCTCGCCGTTCTGCTCCATTGCGGCGCGGACATCGAGGATGCGCTTGAAGTAGAAGGCGTTATTCGTCGTGTAGGAGCGCGTGCCGTCCGGATCGGTGCCGCAGGGGTTCGTCGCCGGATCGTTCGGCCAGGAGTTATCCGGCGGGTTGCAGTTCGAGCCGGGGTGCGCGCCGAGCACGTCGTAGTAGTTCTTCACCTCCGGGTGCTGTTGATACATCTTTTGCAGGTACTGCACCTCATCAATGGCGATGCTCGCATTCACCGTGCTGGTCGGCGTCATGCCGCCGAAGACGACGGTGATCTTCGGATCAACCGCCTTCAGCGTCTGATAGCCTGCCTTGAGCACCGGCAGGTACGGGGCGGCGGGATCGTTGAGATTGACCGAGCCGCCCGTCTCGACGGCGTAGTTCTCCTCATTCCAGATCTCGTACGCGGCGATTTTGCCCTTGTAGCGGTTCGCCATGAAGCCGATGAAATCCGCGAAGTCCTGCGGGTTCGGTGGCAGGCCGCCATTCGCCGCGCCCGTCCACGATGGCGCGCTGACGGGGCTGAGCATCACATTGACCCCCGCCGACGTTGCGGCATTGACGAAGTCGTCGAGGTTCTTGACGTAGTCGTTGCCGAACTGCCCCTTGGCCGGTTCGTAACTGCTCCACCGCACCTGCTGCCGGATCCAACCGAAGCCCGCGCCGTAGACCTTACCGAACATGATGTCCTTGCCGCCTCCATCCAGGCCGGCGCCGTCCACATTGAAGCCGTAGCCTTGCCCCTGATCGCCGACATGGACATTCGCGTAGGTGCGCGCCAGCGGCTGCCCCGCGCATGGCCCCTGACCGATGCAGTCTGTCGGCGGCTGATTGGGCGGTTCGGGCGTGCGAAGCGCGGGATCGAGGTTGTCCTTATCCGCCTGCGTCACTCCCAGCAGGCCGAGTTGCACCTTGAACGGATCGGGGTTCTCCGGGTGATATTCGAGGCGGTAGCGCTCAAAATACTGCACGCGGTGCGTCTGACCATCACCCGCCGGAGCGGGCGCGTTCTGCTCGTCGAACGGCTCCGAGATCGGGTAGCCGAAGATGATGATACTGCGCTGAACATTCCCCCCACCGGCGCCCTCCCAGAAGGCGCGAATCGCCGCATTACCGGGGTCACTGCCGCCAATCGTGTGATTCGTCGCATCGAAAAAGAGCCGTCCGTCCGTCGGCTTGCCGACGGGCTGGAAATTCGGGTCAGTCTTCGCTCGATCCGCCGTTTGCAGGGCGGCGAGACGGCGACCGAGGACTTGAAACGGCGTGCCACGATTCTCGTCGTGCTGCTCGAAGACGGCGCGCTGCAAATACTGCGTCGGGTGGCTCTTGCCGTCCTCCGATTGCTGATCGAAGACCTTTGTGATCGGGAAGCCGAACTGCGCCACGCCGCCGTTGCCGTACCAGGCGTAGCGGAACTGCGCGGCGAGATAATGCCCCGTGTCCGGATAGTAATCTACCGCCGCGGCGACCGGTGCCGCCGGTATCACCGCAAGGAGACTGAACAGGACGAGCGTCGCCAGTCCCGCGCTCATCCAACGCCCGATCTTTCTCAAAATCCTATCCTCCGCTACTCACGATGGGCCTCAGGGACCCGATACGCCGCACCCTCGGCGCACGCCGATGGTGCTTACTATTCCCCCGTCGTCGGCTGATCGGTTCCCTCGTTCGGCGCATCGGTCGGCTCGATGTACGTTCGTTCTCCGCGTATGGCGGGAGTGCTGACATCCGGCCATACCTCGGTTCAGTGAACAAGAATCATGGTGGTGGCAGGCTGAAGCCCGCCGCCACCGGAAAAACGCTGGTATGTCCGGATGTCAGGAGTATGCTTGTCAATGTCAGAGATGATGTGCATACTCCGGCGTCGAGGAGGCGGGTACCGGATCGTGCGACGAGGCGACAGGGCCTTGTGATCCGCCGGAGGGAACCAATCCCGCGCTCGCGGGGGGATTTAACCGATCAGAGCGGCGCGAGAATCGCGCGGTGCGTATCGGGCAGGGGCCGTGAATGACTGATGCACCGGAAATGATCGCTCTCTATCGTCGCTGCACGGCGCAGGATCGCACGGCGTTCGCGGAACTCTTCCGACAGTATCATCGGCGCGTTTTCAGCAGCGCCCTCTTCATTACGCACCGGGAGGACGCCGCGGAGGAGATCGTCCAACTCGTCTTCATTGAACTCTTCACCGCTTTCCGCCGCTTCGATCCGGGGCGTCCATTTCTGCCGTGGCTCTACCGGATCATCCACGATGTGAGCATGGACTATCTCCGGCGCGACCGGCGCGGCGCGCATCTCCCCTTGCCGGCCACGGAATGGCAGCTCGACGCGCTGCTCGGGGCCGACTCGGATCCCGGCCCGGCTGAACATGCCGAGCGCGCGGAGTTGCACGAAACGATCTGGCAGGCGTTGGAGCAACTCCCAGCGGATCACCGGGCAGTCCTCGTGCTGCGCCACTACAGCCAACTCAGCGAGGCCGAGATGGCGCAGGCATTGGGGTGTCGCCGTGGCACCATCAAGTCACGGTTACATCGGGCACATCGCGCACTCGCCACGGCGTTGGGCGAGCACCGACCGACCACAGCCTCTCCAAGGGTGGGGAACGCGACGACCAGTCGCCTGCGCATCGCCCTGGTGGAGCAATAAGAGGAATGAGCATGCGCTACGTGACAGGAGGAAATGACCCGATGTGTGACATGTCGCCGCGTTGCGCCGATCACGGTGCGGACGAGATACGGCTCGGCCTGCTGCTGGAGCAGACGTACGCCGCGCGCGAAACGCGGCTCACCCCCCCGGACGATGCCCTCGTCAGGCTCAATGCCGCCCTCGATGCAATCGGTACATCGCCACGGCAGCACAGCGATTATCGGCGTCTGATCGGCGTTTGCGCCCTTGCGACGCTTCTGCTCTTGCTCCTGACTCCCATTGCGCGCGCTGAATTTGCGGGCAGTGCGCGAAACGCGACGCGGTCGGCCATCATCCCGATCAACGGTACGAGCAGCGCCGGTGCTGATCCCGCCGCGAACGGAAGCGCCGCGCTCGCTCCGGCTGCGGCCGTGGCAAGCGAAGGGCGCACCGCGACGGACCACGCCCCCACCGCCGACGTCACCGCGCCACTCGCGGCAGTGAGCGAAACCCCCTTGCGCGACCTCTTAGCGCGCGCGGGAATTCAGCCGCCTTCCCCAGACGACCGATCCTCCGGTATAGGGCAACCGCACCAGCCCTGAGCGCGCGACCGACCGGCGCGCGCTCCATGCTCGATGGCCCGTATGATGCGCCAGTCCGCAATGCGAACGAGCCGCCGCTTCGCCATCGTCGGTGAAACCAATCCTCGTTAGCCGTTATTGTGTACCCAGTCGAAGAAGTGTTGGCCGATATTTCCCATTTCGACGCGGAAGTCCGGTGGGTTGCCCTCGGTATAGGTCAGTACGCGCCGCTCGAAGACCTGCACGGCAATCGCCCGCTCGACGCCGCCGACCGTGAAATATGCCGCGAACGGCTCCGAGATGGCGAGGCCGATCGTATCGCTCCCCGCCTGTGTCCGGTACGCTGCGAAAGCGGCGAGGACGTTGTGTTGCGTGGTGGTGTCGTAGGTGCCGTTCGCGAGGGGGCCACCGGGACTCGCCGGCTTCGGGCTGACGATCAGGCTATTGCTCTTGTCGAAGAGGAGGGCGATCTCTTGCCCGGGCTTGGGGTCGTGCGGCGCGAGGAGTTGGGAGCGATTCTCCGCGATCGTCCGATACGAGGGGCCGAGGCCATCGGCGTCGCCGGCGATCTTGACGAGTGAGGGCGCGACGTGCCGGAACGACGCGTCTCCTTGCTGGATATCGCCCGTCACCATCTGGGTGGCGAGCAACCCGAATGTGACCTGTCCATTCGTCACTTCCATCCGCCCTTTATCAAAGTACTGAACGAGCCGCGTGCCACCATTGTATGGCTCCTGAAGGCCGTTGGACGCGGTGCCGAGCGGCCCCCAGAAATTCGGCAATCTGCTCTCATCCGCATGCCAGATGGATGCGAACTGCGGGTCCGCGAAGTTCTGGGCAGCGGCTACATCGGTGGGAGCGAACGAGGCGACAACGATCACGGCGCAGATCAGCAGGAACGATCGAAGCGATCCGCTCACCCTTTGCCTCCCTCACACGAAAAACGCGGCATGAACCGGGAGCCATCAATCTCTCTACGATCATCGCGTTTCCCGTAGATGATGCGCCTTCCCACAGAGATATATCCCGCCCTCGGCCCGTGCCGGTTCCCTGGGAGCAGAACTTGGTAATTATCCGCCCGTTCACGCGCCGTGCGAGCGTGGCGGCTCATTGCGGGGTGGGGTGCGATCCTTCGAAGCGGGCAGGTGCGCCGTCCGCGTCCGGCGTCGGCGCGCTCGTGCCGGGCGGGAGGGGCACGCTTGGACCCAGCACCGCCGGTGCGCTCCCGTCCACCTCGTCGAACGTCCAGAACTCGTCGAGCAAGGCTTGCACGATCACCGCGAGCGGTACCGCCAGGAGCGCGCCGAGGATGCCGAGCACCTCCGCGCCGAGGAAGAGCGCGAGGACGACGACGAGCGGGTTGAGGCCGACAATTTCACCGACGAGTTTCGGCGCGACGATGTGCGCCTCGAGGTTGACGACAATCGCGTACCAGACGAGCGCGGCAATAATCAACCAGAGTTTGCCGGTCGTCGCGGCGATGAGCACCGCGAGAATGATCGTGATCGCCCCGCCGACATAGGGAATAATCTCCAGCACCGCGCCGATGGTACCGAGGGTGAGTGCATACGGCATACGCAAGATGGCGAGACCCAATCCGAAGGCGACACCGAAGAAGAGCGCAAGCAGCAACTGGGCGCGCACCCAGTAGCCAAGCCCGGTGCCGATCCTGCCCATCAGCCCGAATGCCCGGCGGCGCGAGGCGGGCGGCACGAACCGCGTGACGACCCGTTCCGGGAACTTCGGGTCCACGGCGAGGAAGAAGGCGATCACGAAGATGAGCAGGATCGTTACGAGCGCCGAACCGGCAGCCAGCGCGCCCCGACCCGCCTTGCTCGCCGCGCCATTCAGTTGGCCGCCGAGACTGCCAAAGAGCATATTGATTTGCAGCGTTTGCCCGTTTCGCTTCGGCAACCGGGCAAGCAATCCATTTATCCGATCCTGATAGGACGGCAGGTTCTCCCGCAGCGTGCTAACTTCGCTCCCGATCAGCGGGACAAGGAGCGCGACGACCCCAGCGAGCGCCGCCAGCACGGCGATATAGACGAGCAGGATCGCGATGCCGCGCTTGATATGCAGCCGCTCCATCCGCGTTGCCGCCAGTGAGACGGAGGAGGCGAGCAGCAAGGCAAGAAAGAGCACGACGAAAATATGCGTCGCCTGACGCAGCAACCAGAAGAAGAGGAAGGCCCCGAGGACAACGAAGATTGCCCGGTTCGTCAGCCGGATATTTACCTCGCCCTTCATGCGCGGGGATCGGCGTCATTGGCATGCGTCGGGGGTGCTACCATCGCATCAGTCCTTTCCGGTGGCGGGCATGGTACCAGATTACCAGTTCCGCGCATGGCACACGGCAAGGGCAATGCCAGCGAGCAAGGGCGGGAATCTGCGATACTGCATCGTCGTGAGTGGGGGATGAACCGAAAGGAGAGGGGACGCATGGCTGTGGCGACATTGGATCCGATGATTGCGGCGCTCGCGGAGCGCGTGAGCAGGGAGCGGCGCTACCTCCATATGCACCCGGAACTGTCGCTCCACGAAACGAATACCGCCAATTTCGTCGCCGAGAACCTACGCGAAGCGGGCATCCCTTTCCGCGCCGGGGTTGGCGGTGACGGGCGACCATTCTATATGGACACGAACGCCCTGAAAGTCGCCGGGATCGAGACGCTGCCGACGACGGGCGGCACGGGCATCATCGCGACTATCGAGGGCGCTCGCCCCGGCAAGTGCGTGATCCTGCGCGGGGATATGGACGCACTGGCGATGCAGGAGGAGACGGGGGCGGACTACGCCTCGCTGACGCCAAATGTGATGCATGCCTGCGGGCACGATGTCCATACCGCCGTGATCCTCAATACCGCCCGCGTCCTCTGGGCGCGCCGGGGTGAGTTCGCGGGGACAGTGAAATTGATGTTCCAGCCTGGCGAGGAAGGATTCGGTGGCGCGCGGGCGATGATCGAGGACGGCCTGCTCGAAAACCCGAAGGTGGATGCCGCCTTCGCGCTCCACGTGGACCCGCAAGTGCCCACCGGGCAGATCGCCTTCACGCCGGGAATGGCAAACGCCAACTCAGATCGTGTCTTCATCCGCGTTCATGGCAAGGGCGGCCATGCCGCGCGGCCACACAGCGCGGTGGACAGCGCGCTCGTCGCGGCGCATATCCTGATCGCCCTCCAATCGCTCATTAGCCGCGAGACGGACCCGACGGAATCCGCCGTCATCACGATTGGTACCTTGCAGGCCGGCGTCGGCGCGGCGAATGTCATCCCGGAGTTCGCGACGCTTTTCGGCACGGTACGAACGCTCAATCTCGATGTCCGCGAGCACATCCGCAAACGCATCCCCGAAGTCGCCTCGCATATCGCGCAGGCGATGGGCGCGACGGCGGAGACAGCCTACCTCACCGGCTACCCGGCGATGATTAACACCCCGGAGATGTGCGAGTTGATCCGCCGCGCCGCGCTGCCGATCATCGGCGCGGAGAATGTCAAGGAGAAGCCGCTCGGCCTCGGCGGTGAAGATTTCGCCTTCGTGCTGGAGAAGGTGCCCGGCGCGATGATGCGGCTCGGCACCGGCAATGTCGAGCGCGGCCTGACCAACGGCGTCCATCACCCGAAATTCGACGTAGACGAGCGCGCCCTCCCGCTCGGCGTCGCGATGATGACCGCGATCGCGATGGAGTACCTGAACGGGTAGGGCCACGGGAAGAGAAGAGCGACATCAAGGGGGGGATTCCTTGAAGGAATTCCCCCTTCTCTTCTGCCCCGCACCTTCGGCCTCCATGCCCGGTATCTACACAGACCGCCCCGCGACATCAGCCGTCGTGAAGGCGGGTAGCCAGATGGAAAGGGGTATCTGGTCCAATCCGGCACGGCGCCTTTCAGCGTAGTGCAAAGCAGGGGATACAGCAGAAAAGCGGAGGAATGGTCATGACACGTTCGCTCGGCGGAATGATGGGCCGGAAACGTCTCGCGCTCATGCTGGCGCTGGCGCTTCTTCTCATGGGTCTCGTCGCGGTTGGGCCACCCGTCTCGGTTGCGGCAGGGCCGACAATTGTCGCCCAGGACTTCTCTTTCGTCGGGCCGAACGGGAATGGTGATGTGACCATTCCCGTTGGCACAGCGGTCACATGGACGAATGGTGGCGGCATCCATACGACGACAAGTGACGCCGTATCACCGCTGTGGGATGCGCCCCTGAACGCTGGCGACCAATTCACCTTCACCTTCATGCAGGCGGGAACATTCCCATATCACTGCAAATTCCACGGCAGCCCCGGTGCGGGTATGCATGGCACAATCACCGTCGTATCCGGCCCACCCCAGCCGACCGGCCTCGCCGCCCCCGGCTCGACGTACAACTCCGTCACCTGGACCTGGTCCAATCCCGATCCCACCGCCTACATCGCCGTCAATGACGGCTCCACCACCTTCGGCCTCGCCGCCGGTACCACCTCCTACACCAAGTACGGCGTCCCCTATGGCGGCTATGCCGGC
>JAICJW010000314.1 GCA_025928215.1 Chloroflexia bacterium
ACGATAGCGCGCCACCAGCGTCTCAGCATCGGGGATGCCGCTGGCGAGGGTGATACGTTTCCACTCCGCGACATCGAAGGGGACGCGGCAGAATTCGATACGAAACCGCGCCTCATCTGCTGAGACGATGGCGTACTCCGCCCACGGGTCGGCATGCAGATTGCCGCCCGCTTGGCGGGTGTTGTAGACAAAGCCGACGCTGCCCGGATTGAAAAAGAGCGAGTCATCGAGGCGGCGCAGTTGCTGCAAATGGGTATGGCCGCCCGTCAGGATCGCGGGCAGATACGCGCCGAGCATCCCGCGCACCTCCTCCTCGGGCGTCTCTGGGAAGATAATGTCGTGAAACGAGGTGGGGGAGCCATGAAAGCAGCGCAAACGCCGGTCGCCCGGCAGGGCGATCTCGACCGTCGGCTGGAACGCCGCGATGAAGGCGCGATCCGCCTCCGAGAGTTGCGCGAGCGACCACTGCCGCACGGCGCGTTGCTGCGCCGACACCGCCTCGTTCCCGTCATCGCCGGTCAGGAGAAAGGCATCAGCATTACCGAGCACGACCGGGCAGGCCAATTCCCGCAGGCCCGCGACGACCGCGGCCGGTTGCGGGCCGCCCTGAATGGCATCGCCGAGGCAGACGACGCGATCAACAGCATGCGCCTCCAGATCGGCACGTACGGCGTCAAACGCCACGGCGTTACCGTGAATATCCGCGATCACCGCGACGCGCATCTGATTCCCTCCTTCATGCGAACGGCACATTCGTCAGGCCGTACCCCGCCGGATAAAGCGGACCGACACTGACCGGCAAATGACCGCGCGGCGATACTGCGCCCGCACAGATGGCGGCAGCGACATCGAGCGAGGCGGTGAGATCGCCGTACGTCGCGATGCGGGCGGCGGCCCACGGGAAGTCCGCGAGATCGTACGGGGCGCGCAGGGAGACGATGACCGTCGGACGGTTCTCATCGCGGAGAGCGTCAATCGCCGCCTGTTGCGCCGGGAAGAGATTGGCGTCTCGCGTGCCGATAATCAATACCGCCGCCTCGGACGCGACGCGGCGCGCGGCATCGAGATCGCCCGGTTCGGTCGCGTCGAGGGCGATACCGCGCACCGTCGCGAAGCGTCGCTGGAACGCATCGTCGAGCGGTGATGGCGCGGCCTGCCCCTCCTCAGCGGCATGCATGGATTGGAGCGCGAACTCGATCACGGCAATCGGTGTGTCCACCCCAAGCGGGAGTGCGCCGGGCCGGGCATCGAGCAGCGTCACGCTCGCTTCAGCGGCCTCGCGGACGAGGTCGCCATGCGATCCGACAACCGACACCGGCACATCAGGCTGCCCGGCGAGCCATCGCTTCAGGAGCAGAACGCGGCGCATGGAGGCGTCCACCTGCGTCATCGGCAATCGTCCGTCGCGCACGGCGTCGCGCAATCCGGCGATCACGGCAGGTTCATCCATGAAACGGAGCGGTTCAACGAGGTCATTCCCCGCGATCACCGCCTGCACACTACCGGCGACGATACCGTAGTAATCGTCAATCGCCTTCATCGCCATCGCATCGCTGATGATAATACCGTCGAAACCCATTTCTTCCCGCAATAGCCCGTTCAGGATACGGGGCGAGAGCGTCGCGGGCAGGCCGTCCGGTTCGAGCGCCGGGAAGCGGATATGCGCGGTCATCACGAGCGGCACACCGGCTCGGATCGCGGCGGCAAACGGCGGCAACTCGACGGCGCGGAGGCGGGCGAGATCGTGCGCGATCGCCGGTAGATCGAGGTGCGAGTCCACCTGCGTATCGCCGTGGCCGGGAAAGTGTTTGGCGGTCGCCGCGACGCCTGCTCCCCGCAACCCACGCGCAAAGGCGACAACCAGCGCGCCTACCCGCTCCGGCGATTCGCCGAACGAGCGCGTGCCGATCACCGGATTGCGCGGATTATTGTTGACATCCGCGACGGGCGCGAAATCGGTGTTGATGCCGAGCGCACGCAGTTCCCGCCCGATGGCGTACCCGATCCGCTCGACCAGCGCGGGGTCATCGGTCGCGCCGAGGGCCATCGCGCTCGGTGTCAGCGTCGCCTCCGCCATCAGCCGCCGGACGCGCCCACCCTCCTGATCCACGCCAATAATTGGCGGCAGGCCATCCACGGTTAATATCTCGTGGATCGCCGCCGTTAGCGCCTGTGTCTGCGCGACGGAGGCGATATTCCGGCTGAAGAGCACGACGCCCGCGTACTGCCCGGCGCGCAAGTGCGCGGCGGTTTCCGCGTCCATCTCCGTACCGGGCACCGTCGCCATCACGAGCTGCCCGATCATCTCGTTCACCCCTTCACCGCGCCCATCCGCACGCCCTCAATGAAATACCGCTGGAAGATGAGGAAGAAGACAATCATCGGCAATGCCGCCAGCGCCGCGCCCGCGAAGATCAGGCCGAAATCGGTGCGAAACTCCCCTTGCAGGCTGGCGACGCCGACCGGCAGCGTATAGTGCTGGCTCTTTTGCAAAACGATCAGCGGCCAGAGAAAATCGTTCCAGTAGCGCACGAAGGAGAAGATTGCCAGCGCGCCGAGGGCGGGCTTGGAGAGCGGTACGATCACCCGCCAGAAGACGCCCGGTTCGGTGCAGCCGTCCATCCGTGCCGCCTCCTCCAGTTCCGACGGAAGCGTCTGAATGTACTGCCGCATCAGAAAGATGCCAAAGACATCCGCCGTCCCCGGCAATATGACGGCGAGGATGTTGTTGATAAGGTGCAGTTGCCGCGCCACGACATAGAGCGGCACGAGCGTGACGTGCGACGGGATCATCAGCGTGCTGAGGATCAGCCAGAAGAAGAAATTGCGGCCCGGAAAGCGCTTCTTGGCGAAGGCGTAGCCAGCCATCGTATCGAAGACGAGATGAAAGGCGGTAATCGTCAGGCTAATCAGCAGGCTATTGAGCGCCCATCGCCAGTAATCCTTCGCCTGCGTGAAGAGGCGCGAGAAATTCGCGAGGCTCGCGTGGATCGGGATGAGGTCCGGCGGCGTCTTGACCGTGTCCTGCGTCGGCGTAAAGGCAGTGATATACAGCCAGTACATCGGCCAGAGCGCGACAATCGCGACGAGAATGAGCACGACCCAGACCAGGATACCGGGCCGCTTTATGCCGGATGACGATCCTTCTCGTGCTACAGTACGAGCCACGATTACGAACCCCTTTCAGACAACCGGAGACAAATCGAACGAACCGCGGAGACGCAGCGAAGGAGAAGGTGAGAGGTAAAAAAAATAGCTCCCTTTCATCTTCTCTATGTTCCTCTCTGCCTTCGCTGCGTCTCCGCGGTTCATACCCGGCTTCTCCCTAATATTCCACATTGCTGCGGAGGAAGCGGAATTGCAGGGCCGCGACGGAGGCGATGATGAGGAAGAGGATGAAGGCCTGCGCCGCCGCGACGCCGTAGCGGAACTGCTGGAAGCCGTTCTGGTAAATCTGTGTGACGATCACCTGCGTGCTGTTGCCGACGCCGCTCGGCACCATGATGAAGATCTTCTCAAAGACCTCGAAACTGGCGATCGTGTAGAGCACAGTCAGATAGAGCGTCGTCGGCTTGATGAGGGGCAAGGTGATATTCCACCAGCGGCGGATCGGGCCGGCACCGTCCAGTTCGGCGGCCTCGTAGAGTTCACGGGGGATGCCGCCCATCGCCGCGCTGAAGAGCACCACCGCCGTCGCTGGTACGGTGAGAATCGTCGAGAGCGTGATGCTTTTCAGAGCAATCGCCGGGTCGGAAAGCCATTTGACGGGGCCGAGATGGACGAGGCCGAGCAGATAATTCAAAAATCCCCACTGCGTGTTGTACATCCATCGCCAGATCATCGCGATAATCACCGCGCTCGTCACGGCGGGGAGGTAGAAGGCGGCGCGGAAAAACGTCTGTGCGTATTTCCCGAGCGGCTGGATCAGGCTGGCGAGAATCAGCCCGACGAAGATATTCGCCGTCACCGTGAAGACGGTGTAGAAGAGCGTATTCCGTAGCGCCTCCTTGAAGACGCCGCTCTGCGTCGTGAAGGCGTCGAGGTAGTTGTGGAAGCCGACCCACGTCGAATTGCCGCTCAGGCGGTAGTTCTGGAGCGAAATGAGAAAGGCATAGATGACCGGCGCGAGCCGAAAGACCGCGAAAACGATCATGCTCGGCAGAATGAACGCGTACCCCCAGCCATACCGCCGCAAGAAGCGACGCACCGGAGTAAGGACTGAGGACTGCGGGTGCCCTTTGGGCGGCATGAGGACTGAGGGTTTTTCGCGCGTTGTAGCCATTGCCCTTCTCTCTGGGAAGAGTGAGGACTGAAGCCCGAGGACCGAGATCGTGAAGTGCTTCCTCTCAGTCCTCACTCTTCAGTCCTTACTGCTTTTTGGCGAGGATGTCGTTGATCTCCTTCGCCGGATTGTTCATCGCCTGCTCGGCGGTGATCTTGCCGAAGACGGCGTTCTGGATATTCGGGTGGATGATCGTGCGGATCTGCGGCCAGGCCGCGATGATCGGCGTGATGTAGCAGTTTGGCACGAAGGGATCGAATTTGTTGATCGGATCGGCGACCTTGACGGACTTGCGCGCGCCGGGGGCGAGGTAGAAACCCGGCACATCCGTTCCAACCTGCCCGCTCGTCAGATAACGCCCAAGGTCCATCGCCGCCTGCAATTTCGTCTTATCTTTGTTTGCCGCGACGGAGATCAGCCCGATGCCCCCTGCCGAGCCCGGCTTGCCCGTCTTCCCCGTTGGCATGGCGACAACATCGAAGTTGAGGTTCTTCGCACGGTACGTCGCGGACGAACCGGACGGCTCGCTGTACATCGCGACGAGCTTCTTATCGGAGAAGGAGGAGGCGATATCGTCCACCGTCTGCGCGCCGAAGTCTGGTGGCGTCACCTTGTGCGTCTGCGCGAGGTCCACGAGTTTCTGCAGGCCGCTGATCCCTTCCGGCGTGTTGAAGGTGTACTTCGTGTTGTCCGCGCTCAGGGGCAGCGAGCCATCGTTGAGGATGAAGGGCCACGTATTGACGAGGCCGGGATCAATACCGCCGGTATAGCCGTAGACCTTCTCGCCGTTCGCGCGCTGGAAGGTCAGTTTCTTCGCGGTGTCAACGAACTGATCGTAGGTCCAGGCTCCCTTCGGCGGGTCAACGCCCTTCTCCTTGAAGATGTCGAGATTGAGGTACATGCCAACGGGCGGCACCCAGAGCGGCCACGCGTAGGACTTGCCGCCGATGCGCGTGGAATCGAGCACATTCGGGATCATGTCCGCCTTGTCGTCCGCCGTGAGGAAGTCGTCAATCGGCGCGACGAGGTTATCCTGCACGAGGAGCGGCAGGATGTCGGACGGCAGGCGGAAGATGTCTACCGAGGAGCCGCCCTGCACGGCCTGCGTCAACTTCGTGAAACCCGCCTGATCGCCGGTGTAGCCGGTCAC
>JAICJW010000507.1 GCA_025928215.1 Chloroflexia bacterium
ACGCGGGCAGCGATGCCGTCGCCTTCCCGGACGAGACCAAGCAGAAGGTGCTCGGTACCGATGTAGTTATGGTTGAAGCGCTGCGCCTCTTCCTGTGCCAGGGAAAAGACCTTGCGTGCCCGCTCGGTGAACTTCTCGAACTTGTCTGCCATCTGGCGACTCCCTCATTCGGGTAACGACGGCTGCGTACGACCGCTGCGTTGATCCCCAATACTGCAATAAAGATACCACACAGCCCCCGCGAATCGCGGGGGCTGCACAGGGAATTGTCGTGAGTCACTCGCGTCCGAAGGGACGGAAACCAGTGGTAAGGAGCGGTCGTCCTATCAGACGAGAGATCCGAAACTGCTCAAATCGCCTGCCGCATCCGGCGCATGAACCGCCTCTCACTCAATACTACGTCCACTATACCATAACAGATGACCCGTGCCAGCCTATGCCTTCGCCTTATCCGCTGTCGCGGCCTCGGCCTCGGCGGTCTGTTCGAGCGCGCTGTCCGGCTCGGTATCCGGTTCCGCTTGCTCCGCAAGGGTCTCTTCAGTACCGGCACTCGATACCGCCGCGCCGACCTCGTTCCCTGGATCCATCGTCACGACGCCGTGTGCGGTGACGGTCAAATCACCGGACGCATCCTTCGCTTCAACATGCGCTTCCTGCTCGGCAACAGCCTCGGGGTCAGGCGATGTCGTCGGCTCCTCGGCCGCTTCCATCTGCTCGCCGATCGTTGCGGTCAGCGGCCCATCGTCGTTCCGGCCGCCCCGATCTTCGGACGTGCTCTCGCTGGTATCGGCTTGGGCGTCCATATCATCGTAGAGCGCGGCCTGCGCTTCCGCCGCCTGCATCTCGAGATTGCGCTCATTCTGCGCTTCGAGGTCTTCCGGCTTCACCGGGTGGCCCATGTTGTCCTGCACGTAGCCGTCAATTGCGTCCTGCTCGGTGAATTCGAGCGCGCGCCGCAGGCTGAGGCCCATCCGCCGCCGTTGCGGGTCAATACGGATGATCCGCAGCGTCATCTCGTCGCCTTCCTTGACGACGTTGCGCGGATGCGCGACGCGATCATCGGAGAGTTCGGAAACGTGGATCAATCCTTCGATACCATCCTGGATGCGCGCGAACGCACCGAAGTTGGCGAGTTGCGTGATCGTCCCCTTGACGAGTTGGCCAACCTCGTACTGCGCCGCGACCCGCGTCCACGGCTCGGCCTGCGTTCGTTTCAACGAGAGAGCGATTTTGCGCTCGTCTTCATTGATACCGAGGACATAGACCTCGACCTCTTCGCCGATCTTCAGCACTTCGCTCGGATGCCGCACGCGGCTCCACGAAAGCTCGGAGAGATGGACGAGGCCGTCCGCGCCGCCGATGTCCACAAAGGCGCCGAAGTCGCAGATACTGGAGACGCGACCCTTGCGGACCTCGCCCTCTTTGAGCGTGCCGATCAGCCGCTCTTTCATCGCGTCGCGCCGCTCCTGGATCGCCTGCCGCTCGGAGAGGATCAGGCGGTTGCGGTGCCGGTTGATCTCGATCACCTTAAGGGGGATGCTCATGCCGATCAGGCGGGCCATATCGCCCTGCTTGGACGCCTCGTCACCGCCACGGATCTCCGTGACCTGCGACGCGGGCACGAAGCCGCGCACGCCGTCCAGATCAACGAGCAGACCGCCCTTATTGTAGTTCTTGACGATGGCCTCGATCACCTCGCCGGCCTCGTACTTCTGCTGCAAAACGCGCCACGACTTTTCCTGCCGCGCGCGGTCAATGGAGAGGACCGCATGCCCGTCCGCATTCTCGGACTGGACGACGAACACGAGTACGGTATCACCGGCTGACAGCGCCTTCCGCTCCGCGTCCCCGAGACTGGAAAGCTCCTTATTCGGGATGATGCCCTCGGACTTGGACCCGATGTCCACAAGCACTTCGTCGCGGTCGAGCTGCATGACGATACCCTCGAGTACGTCGCCGTACTTGAGCGTTCGCACATCCGTATCAGGCTCCGCGAGCAATTGCTCCATCAGGTTCCGGCCAACTGGCGCCTCACCCATCCCGGCCTCGGAAATCACTGCCGTATTTTGCTCCATATACCTTCCCGTGTGCGTTTCATTCATCACCCGGTCGAACGAGACCCGGTGCGAAACCCTCATCACGCAGCCGCATCATGTACGACCTGCACATGACAGATGACGCTGCACCCAGCATTCTTTAGTATACACGAAACCGGGGAAGTCGTGCAACCCGGATATACCGTGCAACGAACAGTCCCGCGCCCCTATTTCTCGTCGCTCCTTTTGGTCGCGAACAGTCCACGCGACGCAACGTGGACAATGCCCCGCAGTGTTTTGCAGCAGTATGAGCCGGTGGTGGCGAGCTTTCGCCTGCCATATGAGAAGCAGGCGAAAGCCCGCCACCAATATGATAGTTGGCTAATCCGCCACCGCTGGCGCGCGCGTCGTCGGTGTGATCCGGCCGGCCTGCAGGTCGTCATTGATGAGCGTCGCGACATCGCCCCCGATTTTGATCGAGTAATTCGTGCCGCGATCCTCGGGGTAAATCTGCGTGGTATTCGCGAGGTAAATATTCGGCAGCGGCGTGCGCATCTCCGGGATCAAGGCGGAGTAATGGAGTGGCACGATTGGCTGCGCGGCCCGCTCGCGGAAGACGCGGATTTCCCGCACCCAGGATGGATCGAACGCGGGGTTAATCCGTTTG
>JAICJW010000433.1 GCA_025928215.1 Chloroflexia bacterium
ACGCGCTCCTGCGTCATGCTGTCGCGCTCGCGGATCGTCACGGCGCGATCCTCGATCGTGTCAAAGTCCACCGTGACGCAGAGTGGCGTGCCAATCTCGTCCTGTCGCCGGTAGCGCCGCCCGATGGCCTGCGTGTCGTCATACTGGATCATCAGATGCGGGCGGAGTGAGGCGGCGACCTCGCGCGCCAGTTCGCCGAGCGGTTCCTTTTTGGAAAGCGGCAACACCGCGACCTTGATCGGCGCGATGGCTGGATGGAGCCGCAGGACGACGCGCGTCTCCGCCTTGCCGTTCACATCGGCCGTCTGCTCCTCGTCGTAGGCATCGAGGAGGAAGGCGAGCACCGCCCGCCCGACACCGACCGCCGGTTCGATGACAGAGGGCAGATAGCGTTCCTTCCTCTCCTCATCGAAGAAGGTCATGTCGCGCCCGCTCGCCTCCTGATGGCGCGCGATATCGTAATCGCCCCGACTGGCGACGCCCTCCAACTCCGCCCAGCCGAGGCCGCCGGGCCAGAGGTATTCGATCTCCTTCGTCCCCCGCGAGTAGTGCGCGAGGTCTTCCGGCGGCAGGTCGCGGATGCGGATATTCGCGTCGCGGACGCCGAAGCTCGTGAACCAGTTGACGCGCTGATCGGCCCAGTAGTGGTGCCACTCGCTTTCGGTGCCGGGGGTGACGAAGTACTCCATCTCCATCTGCTCGAACTCGCGCGTGCGGAAGATGAAGTTGCCGGGCGTAATCTCGTTGCGGAAGCTCTTGCCGATCTGCGCGATGCCAAAGGGCAGTTTCTTCCGGCTCGTGCCGAGCACATTGGGGAAGTTGACGAAGATGCCCTGCGCCGTCTCCGGGCGCAGGTAGGCGACGGACGCGCTCTCCTCGAGTGGGCCGACGAAGGTCTTGAACATCATGTTGAACTGGCGCGCCTCGGTCTTCACGCCGGGGCAGGTTGCTGCCGTTAGCCCCTCTTTGCGCCATTCGGGGTTGCCGCACGGCGTTTGCTCCGCGTGGTCGGCGCGATAGCGCAGTTTGCAGGTCGTGCAGTCCACGAGCGGATCGGTGAAGTGGCCGATGTGGCCGGCCGCCTCCCACACCTGCGGCGACATGAGGATCGCGGCATCAAGCCCGACGATGTCGTCGCGCAGTTGCACCATCGCCTTCCACCATGCCGCCTTGACGTTGCTCTCGATCAGGACGCCGAGCGGCCCGTAATCCCACGAATTGCCGAAGCCGCCGTAGATGTCGCTCCCCTGAAAGATGATCCCCCGCCGCTTGGCGAGCGAGACAATCGGTTCCATGGATTCCAGTCGCATGCCGGTATGCGTCACTTGCTCATTCCTCTCACAATAGAGAGGGCTGAGGACGAAGGACTAAGGGGACTAAGTGGAGATATACCCACTTAGTCCTTCGTCCTTCGTCCTTAGTCCTTAGAAGTCGCGTCAGGCGACTAATCCTCGTGAACCGCCGCCTCCGCAGCCTCGCCACCGACGGGCACAATCGCGGCGATCCCTCCCGCCGTCACCAGCGGGAGCGGGGCCGCCGACGGTCCACCGCCCAGCATTTTTACCACATTGAGGCCCGGCAGCGCGCCTGGTGCCGCCGGCATGTCGGACACGGGCCGCATGCGCTGGTAGACCTGCGTGGTGGAAATGCTCACGTGGCCGAGCATCGTCTGCACCTCGCGCAGGTGGTGGCCCGTCGTCAGGGCATGCGCGGCGAACGTGTGGCGGAGAGTGTGCGGCGTGACATTGCGCACCGAGGCGGACTGCGCGTACCCCTTGAGGAGCAGCCAGAAACCCTGGCGTGTCAGCCGCTGGCCGCGATGATTGAGAAAGAGCGCTTCGGTGTCCGCGCCATGCGCGCGGGCGATGATCGGGCGGCCGGTCGCGAGGTAGCGATGCAGCGCGTCGTGCGCCGTCGGCGTCAGCGGCACGAGCCGGTGCCGCGCCCCGCGCCCCTCGCAGCAAATGTATCCCTTCGCGAGATCGAGATCGCTCTGATCGAGCGCGACCAACTCCGAGACGCGCATCCCCGTCGCGTAGAGGAGTTGGAGCATCGCCGCGTCACGCATGCTCTCGGGCGTCTTCACGCGAGTCGGGGCAGCGAGGAGGCGCGCCACCTCATCGGTGGTGATCGCGTGCGGCACATAGCGATCCACATGGGGGGCAAAAAGGTGGAGCGCGACATCGGCCTCGATCTCGCCGACCAGTTTGAGGTACTGAAAGAACGATTTGGCCGCCGCCGTCTTCCGCGCAATCGTGCTGCTCGCATACTGCCGCTCGCGCAGCGTCTGGAGATAATCCGTCACTTGCTCGGAGACCACGACGCGCCAGGTCGTTACGCCGCCGTGCGCGAGATGGGCGGCCAATTGCAAGAGATCATTCCGATATGCCATCACCGTATGCAGCGAGCAGTGCTTCTCCGCACCGAGCGCCACAAGATACCGTTCGACCGACTCCTCCATCCCCGTCCTCCGCGCTAAACCCCTTCTTCTCCGCACCCCTAAGAATTTGCGTAGGTCCCCGCAGAGGACGCGCATCCGCGTTGTACGTCTCTCCTGCACTTTACAAAACGTACGAACTCGCCCGTGGATGCGCGAAAACAGGAAATGGACGGAAATTGCTCAAAAGGAGGAATAAGATGTGGAATTCATGACTTTGGTAGAGCGAATCCAGACTCGTGTAGGAATCGGCTTGGCTGGATGCTCGCCTCACATAGATTGTCCACGTAGGAGATGACGAGATTCGCGGAGGCACGCGTCATCCCGACATAGAACAATCGTCGCTCGCTTTCTAAATCCTCGCCGCGCCGCGGCATAATGCCCTCGTTACATGACAGTAGCACAACAGTATGCCATTGGAGTCCCTTCGATTTGAAATATGTCAGGAGTTTGACACCGTTATCGTAGTCGTTGCCGGTCTTATATTCCTTTGCCTTCTCCAAGGCGTCTCCCATATTGCACACAAACTTTTCGATGCCATAGTCAAGGTTTGCGACGACCTCGCTCAACTCTGCTAGCGGTTTCTGCTTGTGCAGTGCTTCTTCGAGGCTTTCTGCCATGCCATGTATCTGCTTGAAATTGGCAGCAATAATCGCGATCGTGGATGGGAGTGTCTTCGCCTGCGCAATAGAGACGATTGCCTCATCGAGATTGCTCGTCAGTGCATTCGGCAGAATCTCGTAGAATGTGCGGGAGCGGATCGTATTCCAAAAGTTCCCCTTCTCCCGGAAAAGCGCATCGAGCTTCCGCCTTGGCTCTGAGTACGAGGCAGACTTAAAATAGGCGCGAAGTGCCAGCACGACATCGGGAGCGGCGGGCTGCTGCCCGTTGTCGAGAGCCAATTTGAGACGAAGAATTGCGATCAGACGCTCAAGGCTCTCGTTTGTCGCTATATTGTCCTCATTACGAACATAATAAGGAATGTCGTTGAGAACAAACTCGACTTGCAGAGGCAAGCTCTGTGCATTAAGTCGATAAAGCACGGCGAAATCCTTGTAAGATAGAGAAAGAGAAGACACGCGCAGGTCTTTCAGCCGTGCCAACACGTATTTCGCCTCAATGCCCGTTGAACTCGTCGGTC
>JAICJW010000411.1 GCA_025928215.1 Chloroflexia bacterium
AAAACTTTCGTCGCCGCCATATCCGGCGTGCTGACATCAACCCAACACGGAGTTCCTGGCGCATAGTCTGTCATCTCCACCATGGCGTTTCCTCCCTGTATCGCACCGATCATCGAAACACCGATAGAATAGAACATTTGTTCTGTTTTGTCAAGTATGTGCTGCTTGCCGCATTTCCCTTTTCCTCCCCTATACTACCTGCGGCGCGACGACGGACGATGACATCATGTAGCCAGAAGGGGAAGCGAGCGATGGCGAGCGCGACAACGACACGGCGACCCGTACGGCCGGACGATCTGTTCAATCTGGCGTTCATTGGCGATGTGACGATCAGCCCGGATGGCAGGACGATCTGCTACGTCCAGACGCGGATGGATCGCGAGACGAACGAGTACCGGAGCGATCTCTGGATGATCCCCGCGACGGGCAGCATGGGCGATGCCGTTCGCTTCACGCGTGAGCCGCGCACCGTTGGGCAGCCGCGCTGGTCCCCGAACGGGCAATGGCTCTCCTTCCTCTCCGACCGGGATGGCAAGGGAAAGCGGCATCTCTGGATCATCCCGACGAGCGGCACCGGCGGCGAGGCGCGCCGCCTGACCGGTGGCGACCTGCCGGTCAGCGACTACGCGTGGGCGCCGGATAGCGCGCGGCTCGTCTTCGTGCGCGGCGAGAAAAGCGCGCCTCCCCCGCCGAACCCGGAACCGGCGGGCCGCGTCACGGACGACGTGCTGACGATCACGCGCATTCGTAATAAGGCAGATGGGCGCGGCTTCATCTATGACCGCCGCAACCATCTCTGGACGGTGGCGCTCGATGGCACCGAGACGCGCCTCACCGAGGGCGATCACGACAATCTCTCGCCCGCGTGGTCGCCGGACGGCAGCGAGATCGTCTTCGTCTCCAAGCGGATGGCGGACGCCGATTTCACGAACGCGACCGAACTCTACATCATCCCCGCCAATGGAGGCGAACCGCGCCGCCTGCCGACACCGGAAGGGCCCGTGGATGCCCCCACGTGGTCGCCGGACGGCGCGCGGATTGCCTTCACCGGGAGCGGGCGGGCGAATGTCGCCGGGGTGCTCAATCGCCTCTGGGTCATCCCGGCGGCTGGTGGCGCGGCGCGCGACCTGACGCCGACCCTCGATCTGAACATCGGCCTCGATGTCTCCAGCGATAGCCGCGCCGGCCTTTCCGCCAGCCGCCCGGTCTGGTCGCCGAAGAGCGACGCGCTCTTCTTCCTCGCCTCGACCCACGGAACAACACCCCTCTGGCGCGTCGGCCTCGATGGCGATGAGCCGGAACGAATCGTGGACGGCGCGCGGCAGGTGCAGTCATTCTCCTGCTCGCGCGATGGCGAAACGGTCGCCCTCAATCTCGGCGATGGCCTCAATCCCGGCGATCTCTCTGTCATCACCAACGGCGGCGCGGAACCACGGCGGCTGACGGACGCGAACGGCGCGTTCTTCGCGACGGTCTCCCTCGCCGCGCCGGAAGCCTTCACATACGAAGGCGCGGAGGGCTGGGAGGTGCAGGGCTGGCTGATATCGCCCGTCGGACGGCGTGACGGCGAGCGATACCCGCTCGTGCTCGAAATCCATGGCGGGCCGCACACCGCCTATGGGGTGATGTTCTTCTTCGAGTTTCAGTGTCTCGCGGCGCAGGGTCAGGGCGTGCTCTTCATCAATCCGCGCGGCAGCACGGGGTATGGCGAGCGGTTCACGATGGCCTCAAACGACGACTGGGGCGGCAACGACTACCGCGATCTGATGCACGGCGTGGATGCGGCAATCGCCCGCGCGCCGTGGATTGACCCGCACCGTCTCGGGGTAACGGGGGGCTCCTTCGGCGGTTACATGACGAACTGGGTGATAACGCAGACCGACCGTTTCAAGGCCGCGGTCGCGCAGCGTTCGATCTGCAACATGATCTCCAAGTGGGGCGTGTCCGACAACGGCTACAACGGCAATGACCGCCAATGGGGCGGGCCGCCGTGGGAGAATCTGCAATTCTATCTCGACCGCTCGCCCCTCATGCACGTCACAAAGGTCGTCACGCCCCTGCTGCTCATTCATTCGGAGCGCGATCTACGCTGCCCGATTGAGCAGGCGGAGCAGTTCTTCACCGCGTTACAGTACCTGCGGCGCGAAGTCGCCCTCGTTCGCTTCCCGGACGAAGGGCACGAACTCTCGCGCAGCGGCCAGCCTCTGCACCGCCTCGAACGTCTCGAACGGATCACCGCCTGGTTCCGCGACCACCTGTAACACCGTAACACGGCACGAAATCAGGCATCGCGAATTTCGCCCTCGGCGATGACGCGAGCATACCAGTGGCCGCTCTCCTTCAGGGTACGGGTCTGGGTGGCGAAATCGGTGTAGGCGATGCCGAAACGGGTGCTGTAGCCGCCGGGGAAGGCGAAACAATCCATCAAGGTCCAGAGGAAGTAGCCTCGGAGCGGCACACCCGCGTCCAGCGCGCGGAGCAATTGCGGGAAGATGGCACGGAGGTACTCGATCCGGGCGCGATCATGGATGACGCCGTGGACATCCGGTTCGGTGTTGTCGGGCGCGCCGTTGCCAGTGATGAGGATGGAGGCGGGCGCGTATTCCCGCTGGACGCGCGTCAGGGTGTCGGACAACCCCTCAACGCCGGCCAGGTCCGTTTCATCATCGCGCGAGACGCGCGCCGCCATGATCGGTGGGGCGAGATCGTCGCGAATCACCGCGTGGGTCGCGTAGTTGACGCCGAGGAAGTCTATCGGGGTGGCGATGGTCGTCATATCCGCCGCTCGTATTTCCGGCGCGTCCGCCCCAAACCGTTCCATGAGATCATCCGGGTATTTGCCACGAATGAGCGGGTCGAGATACCAGCGATTCGCGAAGCCATCGTACCGGACGACCGCCGCGAGATCGGCCTCACGATCCGTTGCCGGATAACAGGGCGTGACACCGACCGCGATGCCGACCTCTGTCGCCGTATTGCCGTTCGCGCGGAGGATCGGCACCGCCTCACCGTGCGAGACGAGTACGTTATGCGCCACCTGTAACCCCGTTTTCCAACTGCGGAGACCCGGCGCGTTCTCACCGGTGATGTAGCCGTGATAGGCGACGTGCCCCGGCTCGTTGTGCGTCACCCAGTGCGCGATGCGGTCGCCGAGGCGGCGGGAGAGGGTGTCCGCGTACTCCGCGAAGGCGGAAATCGCGTCGCGGTTCGCCCAGCCGCCGCGATCCTGTATCGCCTGGGGGAGATCGCCGTGATAGAGCGTGAGATACGGTGTGATGTTCGCCGCGAGCAGGGCATCCACGACGCGTTCGTAGTGATCCAGCCCCGCCCGGTTCAGCCGCCCGTATCCCTCCGGGTAGATGCGGGACCACGCGACCGAGAAGCGATACGCGTTCACACCGAGGCGCCGCATCAGATCAATATCGTCGCGATAGCGATGGTATGAATCACAGGCGAAGTCGCCGGTGCTGCCATCCCGCACCTTGCCCGGCGTGTGCGTGAAGCGATCCCAGATCGTCTCGCCTCGCCCGTCCTCACGCACCGCGCCTTCGGTCTGGTATGCCGATGTCGTCGTACCCCAGACAAAATCGTCCGGAAACATTATCGCCATAGCCACCTCGCCCCTCGCCCGCGATTGCGCGTCACGCTCACTGGCGGCATGATACACGGATACGACGGAAATCGGGATTGAACCGCAGAGACGCAGAGAACGCGGAGGAACACTGAGAGAAGAAAGTGAATAGCGTTCTTCCTATCTTCCCTCTCCCTCTCCGCGTT
>JAICJW010000351.1 GCA_025928215.1 Chloroflexia bacterium
ACGCGGGCAGCGATGCCGTCGCCTTCCCGGACGAGACCAAGCAGAAGGTGCTCGGTACCGATGTAGTTATGGTTGAAGCGCTGCGCCTCTTCCTGTGCCAGGGAAAAGACCTTGCGTGCCCGCTCGGTGAACTTCTCGAACGTGTCTGCCATTGGCTGCCCCCGCTACCGTGTGGTGGTTGGTGTACGCACAGTATCGCGCACATCTCCGCTGACACGGCGATCCCGAAATGGCGGACGCACGGCTATGCGCCCCTACGGCGGGTGGAGGCGTGTGCTATTCTGCGGTGCGTATCGAAGATAGGGAAAGGGAAAGCACCGGTATTGGGCCACCGCCTCTCTCGGTGGCGATGCAAAAATCTTCGGCTGATGCCAAACCGAACGCGGAGATCGCAGAGCGCGCAGAGATGAGAGAAAGAAGTGAATTCCATGATCCCCTCTGTTTTCTCTGCGTCCTCCGCGTCCCCTGCGTCAAGCCTTCATCATGAGTGCTGAGACGGTCGCGGTGGTTGGGCAGGAGCGGGGGAGCGAGCGGGGCGCGCTGGTGGTGCTCTCATGCGCGACAGCGGCGGTCTTCGCGGACATGTACATCGCGCAGCCGATCCTGCCGCTCCTATCGCGCGCGTTTCGCATCGCCCCGGCGACGGCGGGGTTATCGCTCTCCGTCGTTGTGCTGGCGATTGCGATTGCGTCCAGCGTGTATGGGTTGCTCAGCGACGCGGTGGGGCGCAAGCCGGTGATGGTCACGACCTGCCTTCTGCTGACCGTTCCCACCTTTCTCTGCGCCGTTGCGCCGTCGTTCGGCTGGCTGCTCGCGTGCCGGGCCGCGCAGGGGGCGCTCATTCCGGGATTGTCGGGGGTCGCGGTCGCCTATCTCGGCGATCGGTACGATGGGGCGGCGCTCGGCGGCGCGGTCGGGCGATACATCAGCGCGAGTATCGCGGGGGCGCTGCTGGGGCGGGTAATTAGTGGCCTGATCGCGGACGCCTTCGGGTGGCGCGCGGCGTTCGTCGTCTGGGGCGTCGTCACGCTCGCCAGCGCCGTCGCGCTGGCCGGGGCATTGCCGGGCGATCGCCGGGCGGGCCGGATTGTCTGGCGTCTGGCCTATGGCGGCATGGCCGGTCATTTTCGTAACCGGCGCGTCGTCGGCGCATTCGTGATCGGCACGACACTCTTCTTCGCCTATACCGGCGTCTTCACCTATCTCTCGTATTACCTCGGCGCGCCGCCGTTTCGCCTGCCGACGGCGATTGTTTCCGGTGTCTACGTCGTCTATCTCGCCGGGGTGATCGCCGCGCCAATTGCCGGGCGGCTCGCGGCGCGGTTCCCGCGCCCGGCGATCCTTGCCTTCGGCATGGTGATTGCCGGCCTTGGCATCCTCGGCACCCTCGTCCACGTGCTTCCGGTGATCGTCATTAGTCTCATCGTCCTCTGCGGCGGCATGTCCATCGCGCAGTCCACCGCGCCCGCCTTCGTCAATGTCTCGGCGCGTGGTGCGACGGGGAGCGCGGGCGCGCTCTATCTCGCGTTCTACTACCTCGGCGCGACGTTTGGTTCCGTCGTGCCGGGCTATGCGTGGCAGTCCTGGGGCTGGCATGGCGTCGCAGCGACGTGCGGCGCGGGCCTGACGCTCGCCCTCCTGGCGGACCTGTTGCTCTGCGGAGATCGCGCGGCGGTCAGTCGTCAGCAGCCGGCGGAGTAGTCGAAATGACGGTCGTTGCGCTCTCGCTCGTGCTTTCGTCCGCCGTCCTCCATGCGACGTGGAATCTATTCGCGAAACGGGCCGGGGGTGGGGCGGCGTTCGTCTGGCTCTTCAATGCACTCTCCGCCGTCATGTACGCGCCCTTCGCAGTCGGCGCAGTGCTGGTTGAGCGGCCACATATCGGCCCGGTCGAAATCGCCTTCATGGCCGGTAGCACGGTACTCCATACCGTCTACTTCCTTACCTTGCAGCGCGGCTATCGCGTGGGTGATCTCTCGTTGGTTTACCCGGTTGCGCGCGGCACCGGCCCCGCGCTCTCCACCACCGCCGCGATCCTCATTTTCGGCGAGCGCCCAACACCGCTGGCGATTGTCGGCGCGCTCCTTGTCGCAGTCAGCGTCTTCGCTCTGACGGGGGGCGGGCGGCACTCCGCTGATCCCGCGCGGCGGCGGACAGCGGTAGTGTACGGCCTTCTCACCGGCATGCTGATCGCGTCGTACACGCTGTGGGACAAGCACGCGGTGAGCGTCTTGTTCATCCCGCCACTCCTGTTCGACTGGACGAACACGATTGGCCGCACGGTGTTGCTTACGCCGCACGCCGTTCGTCATTGGCAGGCGATCCGTGCGGAGTGGCGCGACCACCGGCGCGAGGCGTTCGTCGTCGCGGTTTTCAGCCCACTAGCCTACATCCTCGTCCTCACCGCGCTCGTCTTCACGCCGGTCAGTTACGTCGCCCCGGCGCGGGAGATCAGCATCCTGATCGGCACGATCATGGGGGCGCGATTGCTCTCCGAAGGAGACGGCCGCCGCCGGATGATCGCGGCGGGTGGCATGGTCCTCGGCGTCGTCGCCCTCGCGCTTGGATGACCCCGCATTCACGGACAGTTAATCGCCCATTACACGGCCTGCCGGGAATGAACCGCCTCTTATCCGCCTTGTCGTATATCTCCCGTTTGGAAGAGATAGACGCCGATCCCGATGAAGAGTGCCGCGAGGAGCAGCATCACCCCGCTACTGGCCCAATTGATCCCATCAACAATGGGCGTTCCGTACAGGGTGAAGACGGACAGATGTCGCGTCCAATCGGGCAATTTCAGGGCGGAATGGAGCAGGTCCATGAAGAACGCGATGCCGAGATAGCTGCCGACGATCTCCAGATCAATGGTGGAGCGCAGACGCGCGCCGAGCGCGTAGACGGCAGCGGCGATCAGCGCCATCGGCGGCACGAGCGCCAGTGAGGCGGCGAATACCCGCCCGGCGTCGAGCGTCAGGCTCGTGACTGCGGCCCCGACAATGACGCCGAGTGCGTTGGCGAGCGCGAGGAGAATGAACCCGACCAGGGCCGTCCCGTACCAGTACAGCGCAACGCGCCAACGCGGCTGCGGCGTACTCAAGACGATATCCAACCGACCGTTATCCTGATGTACGGGCCAGTCGTTCGCGCGGATAAGGGCATAGAGCATCACCGCGATGGAGACAATGAGGAAGACGACGAGCGACGCAAACCCATAGTCCGTTGCCAGAAGATTCGTGCCGAAGAGTTGCGCGAAGGCGGGTGATCCTTTGATGACATCGCGAAGCTGCTGCTCGGACGATTTGACGATGCCGGCACCGTAGGCGGCGTAGAGAAAGATCCCCAGCATCCACCACCCCAACCCAGGGCCACCCGCGCGCAGCGACCGCGCGAACACCGAACGCAGCCAGGGATCGCGCGCGGCCCGTTCGATCCGCACGTCCGGTGAGACTGTGCTGGCCGCGCCCTTCCTTCGCATCTTCGGGAACGGCAGCGTTGCAACAGCACCGATATCGCGTCTCAGGAAGATGGCCGCGCTCCCAATGAGCAGCAGGAGGCCGAGCGCGAGCAGGAGCGCCATCGCGCCGAGATTGGTGCCATACGAGGGGATGAGCGGCTTGCTGAGGCCGTAGTAATAGTTCGGCGAGAGGCACTGCACCCAGGCGAGGTTCGGGTATGCGCGCCCCGTGCCATCCAGGACGAAGAAGAGCGCATAGAGCGCGCCCGTCGCGCCCGCAGCGGTGCCGGCTGTCCGCGTGTACTGGGAGAGGAAGAGGGCGAGCATGGCGTAGAAGAAGAGTAACAGGCTCAAATCGAAGCTCGCCAGCAACGCGCCCCCAACCGACGCCCCATCATGCTGACTCGCCTCACCCAGCAGCGCGCCAACCCCGAACGCCAATCCCAATACCACCACGCTGACAACCGTCGCCAGCACCTTCTCACCCAGCAGGTCCTGCCGGGAGTGCGGCGTCGCGAGGAGGAGGTCCATCGAGCCGCGCGCCTCTTCGCTGCGCACGAGGCGACTGCCGATGAGCATCGCAAAGATGCTGAGCATCAGCGAAAAGGAGAAGCCATACTTGAAGGTCACATACCCGGAGGCGGTATTGGTGGCGACCGGATCATTGAGGAAGACGTAGGCACGATTCTGGGTGAGGCTGCCGAGCTGGCTCACATCGAGCTGGCTCAGCGAGGCATAAACGGCGATCAGGATGAGCATGACGAGCGCGCTCCAGATGAGCAAGGCCCAGCGTTGCTCCCGCATCGTCTTCCAGAAGATTGACCGCAGCATGGCGTCATCCTTTCGCGGCTGGCTCCGGTTTGTAGTAGCGCAGGAAAACTTCATCGAGGCTCGGCTCACGCACGGACAACGATACCGCGTGATACTGCGCCGCGACCTGGATCACGCCCGCCAGATCTGCCTGCGCGATGAGTTGCACGCTCTTGCCACCATTCGCGAGTGCAACCTCGCTGACGTTCGGCAGGCTGCGGAACCACTGCGTCGCGGCCGGGCACGGGAACGTCACCGTGACGACGTGATGCCGCAAGTCTTTGAGGGCGGAGATGTGATCCACTCGCACCAGTTCACCCTCCCGGATAATCCCGACCCGGTCGCAGAGATGCTCGACCTCCGGCAGGTTGTGGGAGGAGAGGAAGATCGTGCGCCCCTCCGCCTTGACTTCCGCCACCATGGCGGAGAACTCCTGCTGATTGAGCGGATCGAGGCCGGCGGTTGGCTCGTCGAGGATCAGGAGGCGCGGCTTGTGCATGAATGCCTGGATTAGCCCGACTTTTTGCTTGTTGCCGCGCGAGTAGTCACGGAAGCGTTTGCCG
>JAICJW010000322.1 GCA_025928215.1 Chloroflexia bacterium
AGGAGCGCCAGGTCGTCGTCCGCCGCGCCCGCCGTCGCGATCACCCCGGCCACGAAGGCGAGCAGCGTCAGGGCAAGCGCGATGACGATGAGCAGGTCCCGCTGCCCCAGAAGGCGCAGGTAGACCCGCTCCTGCTCCTCGCACCCCACGCGCGGGCGGCGCGGCTGGCACAAAAATGCCGCCAGCCAGAGACTGACGGCGGCGACGAGCGCGTAGCCGGTCACCAGTTATGGACCGCGAGCACGACGAGCAGAATGAAGGTCGCCAGGGCGAAAAATCCGGCCCCAAAGAGCCAGTTCGAGACTCGACCACGCCACTTCGCCCGTTCGGTGTCACTCTCGATCAGGGCGCTCACGTACTGCGTCGTCGGCTGGATCTCCGCGCGGATCGCCGTCATCTGCCCGGCGATGTACTCCATCAGCCGGTACTCGATATTCCGCAGCGGCTTGATCTCCGCCTCAATCGCCGCCACACGGGAGTTGTTCGATTCCCGGTACATGTCCTGCTGCTTCTCGACCGACTTGATGGCGGTCAGGAGGTGCGCGTTCGTCACCGTCCCATGCGATTCCGTCTCCATTGCCTGTCCCTCACTTTGCCGTTGTGCGACGCGCCTATGCCGCCCGCTCCGTCTCTCCCCGCACCTCAGCGGCCGCCTCCGCGCGCATCTCCGCGAGGATCGACTCCATCGCAATCGCCAGCACCTCCAGGGCATGCGCCCGCGTAATGCCCCAGCGCGCGATCTCCTGTGGCACGCCTGCCGCGTCACAGCGCACCGCCATCCCGACGAACTGCGGTGGCATGCCCATTCCCGGTTCCACCGGTTGCTCGTCCGTGGTCGGCTTTTCCCTCTTCGCCGTCTTCCGTGCCATCGTGCTCCCCTCCTACTGTTGCTGCGTCACGGTGGTCCCAAGCCCGCCGTACTCCTCGACCATCACCACCGAGATACCGAGCGCCCCCAGTCCCTTCGGGTTCGCTGCGCTGGCAATACTTGTAAACTTCAGCCGCGGCGTCCGCCCCGGTGCATTGATGTACTTGGAACATTCCACCTCACCCGTCGCCGTGTACGGTCCAACGAGGTTGGAGAGGCTATCGAGGAGCACCGGCGAGCGATCCACAAATGCGCCGTCCCCCGAATCAATCAGCAACTGCACCGCCGCCGGCATGAGGCCGTCCACGACGCCCGCCAGGATCGTATGTGTGTGATCGCCGTCATTCGAGGTCTGGACGATTGCCTCGGTCGTGATCGGGTCGAACTGGTGCGTATCCGTGATATGGGATGTATCGGCGAAGGTATGCGGGTGCGCCGTCGTCGCCGCCGTCAATGCCGGGTCGTGATTCGCGCCCGCCGAGACCTTGATCGTGTAGGACGTGCCGCTCACATTCGAGACGTGCAGGCCGTCGAACGTGTTTTGCGCGTCCCGATAGGCATAGACCGGATCGCCCGGCGCATGATCCGTCTCCTGTAGCCAGAGGAAGAGGTTCGGCTGATCGAAGCCGCCCGTATCCGTCGCCAGTCCCGTCGCCGGCGCGTGCGTATGGTCGGGGATGACGACCTTGTGCGAGTGCGGTCCGCTGTTCGTGAGCGTGCCCGTCTGCCGGAAGGGGTAGAAGTCGAACCGCACGTAGCACGCCGTCACCCGGTAGACCGTCGGCAGAATCTTCAGTGGCACGACGATCGAGTGGTCGTGCGTCTGGTCTCCCGCGTCGAAGTCGCGGAAGAAAAAGAAGCGCTCGACGCTCTGATTGGTCGTCGTCGTCAGCTGCACCGCCGCCAGTTGCCGCTCCATCGTCGCCGTGCGTGTCCCCTGATCCTGCTCGTAGCGCGGCAGGTTCGAGAGCGTCCAGTGTTCCCGCACCACCCCGTCGCTCGCGTACTCCCGCTCGAGCTTCATGGCGAAGTAGTCATCGTCGATCGCCAGCGGCACGAACGTCCCGACGGTATCGCTCTTGACGCGGCTGTAATCCACATGGACGAGGTCCGCCGCGCCGGGCGGGTAGGCCTGCACATTCGTGACGGTGACGACGGAGAGCGTGACGAGCGGATGATCGCCCCGCTTGAACTTCGCCAGCGTCGCCACGTAGAGCGCGCGCTGCACGAGCTGCTGCTGCGCTTCGGTTGCCTGCGCCGGGTACGCGAACTGGCTGTCCGGCTGGCCGCCGCGGATCTCCCCCGTCGGATGACCGAGGTTCTTGAGAAACTGAATGCCCGGTTGGGAGCGCAGGTAATACTCGTAGCCACCCCCGGAGGTCGCCACCCGGTGCAGCGTGTACTGGGGGTCGTACTCCGGGAAGACGCTCCCCTGCGCCGTGCCATATTTGCCATAATCCGCGTACGTGGGATCGTGCAGGATGCGCCAGAGCAGTTCGACGCTCACCTGCGTGTCGCCCGTCCCCGACCCCAAGGGTGTCGTAACGGTGATGACATTGTCGGTGTTCGTCGTCACATCAATCGTGTCAATGACGCGGATCGCGGGATTGGCGAGCAGTTTCGCGAGATCGCCGCCCCGCCCGTCCACGAGCCGCAGCGTCGACGGCGCACCGAATGCGCCGACCTCGAAGCCACGGGCCGGGGCGCCATACGCGTCCCGCGCCTGGCGGAGGTGCAGCCCGGTATCCTTGGTCAGTTGCTGCAAGGCCCCGAGTTGCGACAGGCCGTCATACCGCGCCGCCCACCAGAGTTCGGACCCCGGCACGGTGCGCGCGAAGACGGCGTTCGTCACCGCCCCTCCGGGCGTCGCAATCGCCGCCACCGGCTGGAGCGCCCCCTGGTTCGGGAGCGTCGCCGAGGTGAAGACGAGGCTGTTATTGACGTAATACTTCACCGCGCCACCCTGCACCGCGACGTTGAAGGCGGTGTTGGCGGTGTACGTGCCGCTCGATGTCCCTGTCCCGGCCGGCACTCCCCCTAACTCCTGCACCTGCCACGTCCCCGGTGTGAGGAAGAAACCGAACGTGACGAACGGGAACGGCGCGGCGGAGAGGCCGACGACCGCCGAGACGGGCGTGACGATCTGCCACTGCAGGGCGCAATCGTGGACGGTTGGATCGGTATGCTTCGGCAATCCGGCGCCGCCGTCGGTGTAGACGGATTGCGTCTGCATGTTCTTCGTCAGCGTGTTCCCGTTCGGCGTGCAGTTGGGGAAATAGGCCCACTGCACCGGCGCGACCGAGTTGACGTAGGTGCCGTCATCCCGGTAGGTAGCGAACCAGCCCGTCGCCTGCCCCGGCACGACCGTGGTGATCGCCCGCCCGTACGCGTCATAGCCCGTCAGGATGCTCTCCCCGACGGTCGTCAGGGCACCGAGGTTGGCGGCGATCTGTCCGACCCCCTCGCTGTCCACATACCGCAGTCCGGTCGTCACGTCGCGGCACTCGTCGGTGATATTCGGCAGGTCGAGCGTGATCGTCCCCTCACCGGTCTCCTTCACCTGCAAGGACGGCGACGTTACCCGCCCCCGCGCGACGATGCCCAGCCCCTCCTCCTCGATATCAATCGTCGAGAAGGGCGGCAGCGCCAGCACCGCCGCGCGCTCGCTGTCGCTGATCTCAACCGCGTGATTGTCGAACTTGTCCGCCTGCGCGACGACGGCCGTCGCCGAGAGGACGCGCCGAATCTGGCCCACCGGCGCATGCTGGGGCGCGTACTGCCCCGGCGCGTAGACATGGAGGATCGTCTTCGCCACTTACAGTCCGACCTTCAGCGATGCGGTCGCCCGCGCATTGCGAATTTCCCGGTAGACCGCGCGGAAGATTTCCCAGTGCCCCTGAAGATTCGGGTGCAGGGGGTCATACCCCGGCGTCGAGGCGAAGTAGGAGAGCGCGCTGCCGCCGTTCGCGACCATCGGCAGATAGGTATTGACGAAGATCACATTGGCCATCGTCGGCTCCGCCACAATGCCCGGCAGGAAGCCGCTCCAGCGCTGCTTGTCCGCCGTCGGAATCGTCACGTCCACGGTGTTCGTGATCCCGCAGACAACGAGCAGCGCACCGGGGCAGTTGGCATGCATCCGCCAGAGCGGCTCGCGGATGCGCTGCTTGTACCGCTCCTCCGATGAGGTGTAATTGCTGCCGCCCGCCGGGTCGGTATGGACGAAGTTATCGACGTCATTGAGGCCGTGCATGAGCAGGGCGATCTCCGGCGTGCGCGCCTCCCAGAGCGTGCCCGTGTCGATCCGCGTCCAGCCCGCCGTCGTGTTCGAGGGCCAGCCATTCGAGATCGCCTCGCCGACGACGCCCTGGTTGTCCTCGACCATGCCGAGCGCCGCCGCGAGCAGGCCGCCGAAGCGCGAGGCGGTCGTCACCTGCGACGTGCCCGTCCCCTGGCCGCCGGCGACGATCGAGTGGCCGAAGGTCGTCAGCCGCCCCGTCGTCACCCCGCTCGTCGTGTAGCGGTCCACCGCGTCGAGAATGACCGTTCCCGACACCACGGTGAGGACGATCGTGCAGCCATTCGAGGATTGCGTCGGCGTCAGCACGACCGGCGCGGCGCACGTCCGGTACCAGGTCGAGGCCGCTGTCGAGTAGTTCTGCTGGTTCCAGGTCTGCACCACGACGCCGTTGACGCTGATCGTCGCCACGCCGTTGTTGTTCGTGTTCGCGCCAACGAGCAGGACGCTCGTTACGCCCAGCCCGGCGTCAATCGTGATCGTCGCCGTGTTACCGGCCGTCGCCGAATAGAGGTACGAACTGCCCGACGCCGCCCCATCCCCGACCGCCGTCCACCCCCCGGAGACGCTGATTTTCGGGTCGGTGGTCGTCCCCGCCTCGAGGCGCGTCAGCCTGCTCATCGCCAGAACCGCCCGGAGACGCTCGATTGCGTGATCGACGGGTTCGCACCACCGACGGTGCCCGCCGACGCCGCGACGAGGCGAAAGGTGTGCGCGCCCGGCGGCAACGCGGCAATGCGCCCGTTGCCGTAGGCCCAGACGAAGGTGAAGTCGCGGTCCTCATTCGCGGCCATGACGCCGGTCGAGCGCTGAATCGCCGGATTGCCCGCGGCAACCGTGTCTGTGCTCATTGCCCAGAAGGTCTTGTACGCCGTCGCGCCCTGCGCGATGTTGAACGCGACGGTGATCTCGCCCCGCAGTGTCACCGGCGTATAGATCGTCGTCGTCGGGTCGGTGCCGATGCCGATGTACGTGACGAGCGATGTGGAGTTGAGGAAGAAGGCCGTGCCCCCGTCCGGGTAGGTCTGCCAGTTGAGAAGCACCCCCGTGTCGTTCGGGAAGATCGGCGTCCAGTCCACGATGG
>JAICJW010000324.1 GCA_025928215.1 Chloroflexia bacterium
CGCGTCGAGGATAAGGGCGTCACTCCTTGATGAACGACCACGGTTAGATCTCCCTCTTGCGCAACTGGCGGAGAAAGACGATTGAGAAGAGGAGCAGCACTGGGAAGAGGAAGAGCGTTACCGCCGCGCCCTTCCCGAGTTGCCCCGAGGCGATGCCGATCTTGAACGCGTAACTAGCGAGCACTTCCGTGGAGTTCCCCGGCCCGCCTTGCGTCAGGAGGTAGATGATCGTCAGGTCAGTGAAATTGAAGACGAGATTAAACAGCAGGCCGATAAAGAGAATCGGCGCGATCATCGGCACGATGATCCGTTGATAGCGCGTGAGCCAGTTCGCTCCGTCAATCTTCGCGGCGTCAATAATGTCCTGCGGGATCGAGGTGAGACCGGCGAGCAGAATGACTGCCGAGAAGGGGAAATTGCGCCAGACGTTGGTCATGATGATCGAGGCCATCGCCGGTTTCGGCTGACCGAGCCACTGGATGCCATACTGCGCAGTGAGAATATGCGAGTGTTTACCGAGCCAGTTGAGCACGCTGTACTGCGGGTGGAACATCCATTTCCACGCCTGGATCGTGAGCGCGATGGGAATGGTCCAGGGCAGAAGGACGAGGTACCGGACGATCTTCTTGCCACGGAATTTCGCCAGCAGGATGAACGCGAGCATCGTGCCGAGAATTGAACTGATGAGCGCCGTCACGAACGAGTAGAAGAGCGTGTTTTTCAGCGCCGCAATGAAGGTATGATCCTTGAGAAGCCCGGTAAAGTTTTCCAATCCGATGAATCCACGCTCACCATTGAGGTTGCTGACCGTCGCATCGGTGAGACTGAATTTGAGTGCCAGCAAAAACGGTATCGCGACGAGTCCAATGATGTAGATCATTGCCGGAGCGAGAAGGAGATACCCGAGGACCCGTGAGCGAAATACCACGCCGTGAGTGTTTACACGACTGCGCTTCCGAGCGCCAACAGCAATTGCCACTCCATCACTCCATCTACAGTTCAATTGTGACCCGCCCCGTCAGACCGCGTATTTGGGATTCGCCGCAGTATAGCGCACTCGCCGATCTTTTGTCTACTAACCACATGAATTGACTTTCTCTCCGTAATCAATTGCGTGCGGTATCAGGCAGGGTTGCGAACTGGCGACGTACCCTTGTTGCGGTTCGATGGTGATGATAGACTGGAAATATCCCGCTCGTACCGACCCACAGCGGCCGAGTGGAATCAACAGTGCAGAACCGGAGCGGACAAACAATGGATATCCTCCTCTCGACGGGCAGCCTCACACCGCGTGGCATCGGCGATACCGCGAATATCGCGCGGCAAGCCGGCGCGGACGGTCTCGAGCTGATGCTCACTAGCCGCGTGCTCTCTCTGGGGCCGGAAGCCGCACGGAGTGCGGCTGAGAAGTATCAGATGCCAATCCGTTCGATCCATCCGCCGATCCGCTTCGTCAACGCCCGCAAGCACGTTCATCGCGATATGCTTGCCGCCGCCGCGTTCGCGCGCGCTGTGCCGGGCTGTCGGACGCTTGTCATGCATGCCGTCGGTGGGGCGGGGCTTCATTCGAAGAGCGGGCGCGCCTTCTTCCAGATGGTCGGCGACGTCACCGAGATTCTGAAGAAGAGTGGTATCCGGTTGGCGATCGAGAATCGCGGCACCGTTCAGCCGCGCCCACGGCTCGATTTCCTCGACCGGCTCCAGAACCTCTACCGCGTCTGCGAAGAGTGGGATCTCGATATCACGTTCGATACCTCGCACGCGGCATCATTCGGGCTGAACATCGTCTCCGCGCTCGATGTCGTCTATACCCGATTGGCGAACATCCATCTCAGCGACCGGCGCGACGAGCCGCCCGCGCTCGCCTCCGGCATCCTGAATTCGCTCACCCGCGAGCATCAATTGCCGGGTGGTGGCGACCTTCCGCTCGGGCTGTTCCTCCAGCGGTTGCGGGCCAAAGGGTATTCCGGGGCCGTGACGCTCGAACTATCGCCCGTCGCGCTCGCATCGTGGCGCAGCCAGGCCGCGCTCGACCGCACAGCGCACGCGGTGTCGTTCGTGCGCGAGCATCTCGCCGTGGCGCGGCACATCACCGATGAGGCGCACGGCGCACGCCGTACCCATGCACCGATGGAGAACGACCTCTGACCTCGCTATGTCAGCACCGTGCATAAAAAAAAGGAAGCGCCGCCCCGGATCGGAGCGGCGCTTCCTTTTACGTGATTAACGCTTGGTGTACTGAGGCGCCTTGCGAGCTCGCTTGAGACCGACCTTCTTGCGCTCCTTCACCCGCGCATCGCGCGTGAGCAGTCCGGCCCGTTTCAAGGCCGTGCGCATCTCGGGATCGAAGCGGCAGAGCGCGCGTGCGATGCCATGCCGGATCGCGCCGGCCTGCCCGCTGACGCCGCCACCGACGACCTTCACGCTCACGGTGAATCGGTCGCCCGTGTTGGTGATGCGGAGGGGTGTGTTAATCGTGATCTGGTGCAGTTCGCGGCCACCAAAGTAGTCGCGCACATCTTTCCCGTTCACGACGACCTCACCCGTCCCCGGGTAGAGCCGCACGCGGGCGATGGCGCTCTTTCGGCGACCAACGGCGTTGTGATACTGGCCCGTCAATTGCGGCATTGTCGTTACCACTGGTTCCCCTCTCCTACGCGCTTTCGCCGCTGACCGCCGCGAGCCGTGCCTGCCCGCGTGCGACGTTCTCCTTGATCTCCAACGGTTCCGGCTTCTGCGCCTCATGCGGATGCGTCGCGCCGGCATAGACCTTCAACTTCAGGTACTGCTGCTTGCCGAGCCGGTTATGGGGCAGCATCCCCTTCACCGCCATCTCGATGATGCGGCCGGGGAACTTCTTCATCACTTCCGCATAGGTCGGCTGCTTGAAGCCACCGGGATAGTTCGAGTGCCGGTAGTAGATTTTCTGCGTCGGCTTCTTCCCCGTCACCGCGATCTTCTCCGCGTTGATCACGATCACGTAGTCGCCCATATCCATATGCTCGGCGAAGACCGGCTTATGCTTGCCGCGCAATACGTGCGCGACTTCCGTCGCCAACCGGCCCAGCGTGTGGCCGTTCGCGTCCACGATGAACCAGTTGTGTTGCACCTCCGCCGCCTTCGGCGAATAGGTTGTGCTCGTCAATGTCGGCATCTGCTCATTTCTCCCGCGTTGTCGGCGTCCGTCCCGCCGCGTCCTGCTCGTCACGATCTCGTTCGTAGTGTATCTGCCAGAGAATGAGACCATGTGGTGGCGCGGTCGGCGCCGCCAACCGGCGATCTCTTCCCCTGAGCAGCCTCTCCATCCAGTTCTCCGGCGCATCGCCCATCCCAATGACGACGAGTGATCCCACCAGATTCCGCACCATGTGCGGCAGAAAGCCATTTCCCTCGATCGTGAACACCAGAGCGAGGCCCGCAATCGCCTCCGGGCGTCGCTCTGTTGTCCACTCCGCCACCCGCATCGTCCGCGCCGTCCCCGCATCACGTTCCGGGAGACCTTTTCCGTCCCCCGCGAAGGCCGCGAAGTCGTGGGTGCCGATCAACGCTCGTGCCGCCGCATGCATCGCCGCGACATCGAGCGGGCTGCGCCGGTGCCACATTGCCCCGCGCGTGAGGGGCGGTTGCACCGCGCCATTCCAGATATGGTACCGATACTGCCGCCACGTCGCGTCGTAGCGGGCATGGAACCCGTCTGGAACGACGGATGTGAGATTGGTAACGCGCACATCGGGCGGCAGCATCCCGTTCAACGCCTGCTGCCATGTCTCCGGCTCGCGCTCGCGTTGCACATCGCCATGCACCACTTGCCCGACCGCGTGAACCCCGGTATCTGTCCGACCGGCGAAGACCGTCCGGACGGGCTGACCGTCGAGCGTCGCCAACGCGCGCTCGATCTCTCCCTGTACCGTCCGCTGCCCCGGCTGGATCTGGGATCCCGCGAACGCCGCGCCATCGTAGGCGAGCGTCAACCGAAGCCGGTACACGGCGGCGACCTTACTCCATCAACCGCAACACGACCATCGGCGCGCCGTCGCCCTGGCGCTGGCCGAGATGGAACAATTGCGTATAGCCGCCCGGCTGTCCCTCGAACCGCGGCCCGATCTCCTCGAACAACTTGAGCGTCGCGAGCGGATTGGCGAGTTTCGCCATCACGAGACGGCGGTGCGCCTCCGTATCCTCCCGCGCGATCGTGATGATCTTCTCGACTTGCGGCTGGACATTCTTGCCCTTCGCCTCGGTCGTGATGATTCGCTCATTGAGGACGAGACTATTCATCAACCCGCGCATCAGCGCCTTGCGCTGCCCCGAGTTGCGCCCAAAATGGCGCCCTGCCTTCCGATGCCGCACGTTAAATCCTCCCTGTGCGTACTGCTGCGATCCCCGTCTGCGCGGGGGATGATTGCTGCTACTCGCCCGCCGCGCCCGCGTCGCCGTCCGCGCCCAATTCGAAATCATCGGGGATCAGTTTGCGGTTCGCGCCGAGGAATCCATGCACCTGCAACTTCTCCTGCAACTCCGAGAGCGACTTCGGGCCGAAGTTGCGAATGCCCATCAAGTCTTCCGGATTCATCTTCAGCACCTGGCCGACACGATCGATCTTCTGACTGCGCAGCGAATTGAGCACGCGTGATGAGAGGCCGAGTTCGGAAAGCAGTTTTGCCTCCGCTTCGGGTGTCACATACGGGCCGATACCTGCCGGTTCCTCCGCACCACCGCTTGCGAAGTCCACGATCAACTGCGCGTGTTCCCGCAGGATTTCGGCTGCCTGCCGGAGCGCTTCGCTCGGGTCAATCGTGCCATCCGTCCAGACTTCGAGAATCAGGCGGTCGTAGTCCGTCATGTGACCGACACGGGTATGCTCAACGACGAAGTTGACACGCGGGATCGGCGTGAAAATCGCATCCACCGGAATCTCGCCGATCGCCAGCCCCTCTGCCGCTTCCGCCGAGCGATACGCCCGGCCCCGTTCGACCGTCACTTCAATATCCAGCGCACCCTCGTCATCCTCGACGTGCGCCAGCACCTCGTCCGGGTTGACGCAGGTGATCTCGAACGGCCAGGCAATATCACCCGCCGTGATCGTGCCCGCGCCCTGCCATGAGAGGCGAACGCGCGTCTCCGGGAGGTTGTCGTCGCTCTGCAAGCGGATGCGCTTGAAGTTCAGCACAATCTCTGTCACATCCTCACGCACGTGCGAAATCGTGCTGAACTCGTGCCA
>JAICJW010000329.1 GCA_025928215.1 Chloroflexia bacterium
ATGATGATCTGCCGCCAGTTAAAGAGGGGGGCGGCGGTCGTTGTATCGGTCTCGAAGAGCGCATCTCCGGCGGCGAAGACGTGGCGGTCGCCGTGGATGCCGTGTGCGAGTGCGCGCGTCTGGACGAGCGGCCAGGTTGTACTGAGAGGAATCGCCACCCCGCCGGACTCGTCCGCGAGCCAGACGCCGCTGCTGTCGGCGGCGACGAGCAGCGGATCGGTCGGCTGCGTGCCGACGCGCAGGACATCCCGCACGTTACCGGCGTGGTACGTCGCGCCGGGGTCTGTCTGATCCCCGGTGAGCATGATGCCCCAGTTCGTGACGAGATGCCAGACGCTCATGTCGTGCCTCCCTTACCGGTTTCGTTCACCGCCTGTCATGTCGGTGTGTGCCCGTGGAGCAATCACGATGCGCCGCGCCGCCTGAGGGCCGCCGGGGCATGGGTAGTGGCGTCATTGCACAACACTGAGAGTAACGGCGCGTGATGGCACGCGGTTCCGCTCATGCCGTTGTCGGTTGGGAGAGGGGCAACCGCTCTGCCTCTCGAAATATCCGTAACCTTACGGATGTACCGCTCGCGATCGCCCCCTAGAGTGGAGAGAGCAACGATCAACCGGTCGCGACGGTGGTAGGACGAAATGAGGGAGGGGCGAGGCAGCGATGACAACACACAGTCTGGTTTCCAACGATGCACAGCGGATCGAACGCGCACGGATGGGCGACGCGGCGGCCTTCGAGGCGCTGCTCCGACAGTACGAGCGGCCACTCTACGGCTATATCTATCACCTGATGTCAGGGAACGCGGACGATGCCGCCGACCTCTTACAGGAGACCTTCATCAAGGTCTACCGCGCGCTGGAGCGCATCCCGGTGGATGTCAATTTCCCCGCCTGGCTCTATCGCGTGGCCCGCAATTGCTGCCTCGACGAGCTGCGTCGCCGTCGCCGCGCCCGCTGGACTGTCTGGGATGGCGCGCAGGGGGCCGCAACGGCGGACCCGATCGGGAGCGCGGACCCGGAGCGGATAGCCCTCGATCGGGAGGGGAATAGCGCCGTGCGGGCGATCCTCGCGCGGATGTCATGCCGGAACCGGGAGGCGCTCATCCTGCGCGAGTGCGAGGGAATGTCCTGCGAGGAGATCGGCGCGGTGATGGGCATCTCGCGCAAGGCGGTGAAATCCATGCTCTTTCGCGCGCGGGAGGAGTTCCGCCGGATTACCGCGACCCTCGGCCTCGACGGAAGAACGATCGAAACGGGCGGGCGATGGGCTGCTTGATGGATATCACCTGGACGTATCGGAATCTGCAGTGATCCAAATGCGCGCCCTGTCCGTAGAAGAGAGTGAACCGACCTTTCCGTTCCGTGTTTTCTCCTTCCCATTTCCCCAATCCCCGCCGGGGCCGTCCCCGCGGCACCGGCACTTCTTTGGGTCCGGAGTTCGAAGTTCGATATTCGGTCTTCGAAGAATCCCGCTTCCGACGCCGAACTCCGAAATCCCCAGTGGCAGAACCCATGCTATACTTTTGCCAATGGAATGGTTCGGTTCGGTGCGTCCTGAGCCGCATGGGCGCTCTCGCTTCTGCGCCGGGCCGTGATGGAGGGGTCCCCCGTTACATGAGCGCTGAAGTTTGGAGAACGATCGCCGGGCTGGCGATGCTTGCCCTGATCGTCTTCCTCAATGCCTATTTCGTCGCGACCGAGTACGGTCTCGTCGCCTCCCGCCGTAGCCGGATCGAACAATTGGAGCGGGAAGGGAACACCCGCGCGCGCTGGGTGAAGGGCGCGCTGGCAAACCTCAACCCGTACATCTCCGCGACGCAGATTGGCATCACGATTGCCGGGCTGGCACTCGGCTATCTCGGCGAGCCGGTCGTCGCCAAACTGATCGCGCCTGCCTTCGCGTGGCTGCCGGCCAACCTGCCGGTGATCTCCGCCCATGTCATCTCCATCGTCGTCTCGTTTCTGCTCGTCACCTATGTCACGGTGCTGATGAGCGAACTGCTGCCAAAGCGCATCGCCATCCAGAACCCGGAACGGATGGCGCTCCTCGTCATCGGCCCGATCCGCATCTTCCTCGTCGTTTTTCGCCCTTTGATCGCGCTCCTCAACAACAGCGCTGGGTTCCTCCTCAAGCGACTCGGCCTCGGCGATACAAGCGAGCGCGGGACGTATTCCGAGGAGGAATTGCGCATCCTCGTGCGCGAGAGCGAGCAGGCGGGGACGCTCGAATCGGGCGAGCGCGAGTTGATTGACCGCGTCTTCTCCTTCGCGGATAAGGAGGCGCAGCAGGTGATGGTGCCGCGCACGCAGGTCGCGGGGATCGAGCAGCATACGCGGATCGCCGATGTCGCGCCGCAAGTCGCCGCAAGCACCTATACCCGCTTCCCAGTCTACGAGGATAACCTCGACACGATCCACGGCATGGTGCATGTTAAGGACATCATCGCGGCGGTCGGCTCCGGCCGGGGCGATGAATGGGTCGAGGCAATCATGCGCCCGGTGCTCGTCGTGCCCGAATCAGTGCATATTGACGATTTGATGCTGGTCATGCGCCGCCGTCATACGCATATGGCGATCCTCGTGGACGACTACGGCGGCACGGCGGGCCTGGTGACGATGGAAGACCTGATCGAGGAATTGGTCGGCGATATCGAGGACGAGTTCGACCGCGCCGCGCCCCAACTGCAACGCAACGCGGACGGCAGCATCACGCTCGACGGACGGACGCCGATCGCGGAGGTCCATGCGATCATGCCGCTCGGCGATGTGGATGACGGCTACGAGACGATTGCCGGATACGTCCTGGACCACATGGGCCGCATCCCGAAGGCAGGCGAGAGCATCGAGACGGATCATCTGCATATCCGCGTAGATCGGATGGACCGCCTCCGCATCGCACAAGTCACCCTTACCCCCACCGACGGGACAGCGTCCCGGTTGCCCGATGACGCGCCCGCGCGAGACTCCGCAGTGGCTGATTAAGCCTCCCCTGACCCCCGCTCCATCGCCCGGAGCGCATGGTGTAGCGCATTCCGTGCCGCGATGGAGAGAGACGTGCGATGAGCACAACCGGGCGGCTACGTCGTGCGTTTCATAGGGGAAGGAATCCCGATACGCCGCATGCTACCTTTTGGGAGTGATCCGATCCGCGCGCTTCGGAGTAGAAGATACTATGTTGGTCGCGGGCAGCAGGCAGCAATGGATACGCAGCATTCACCGCTCAGCATGATCGCCCGATGGCGCACGGCGCGTTGCGTTCGTTGCTGCCTCCGGATACTCATAGGGCAGGAGGCTGCCCGCTGCCCGCTTGGAGCCTCACGATGATCTGGCGGCGCGCACTCAATCCATTCGAGCGGGCGGCGTTGCACGCTCCCACCGCCGATGTATACGCGGGTGCGGCGGTGACGACGCTCGCGGATGCATACGAGGCGTGCCGACTAATGACGCGCCACCACGCACACGCCTTCTACTTCTCGATCCGCTTCCTGCCGCCGGAAAAACGGCGCGCGATCTGGGCGATCTACGCGATCTGCCGCTATTCGGACGATCTCGTGGATCGCGCCCCGGCTACCGTCGGCCCCGCCGATCTCCTCGCCCGGATTGACTGGTGGGAAGGGCGGTTGCGCACAATGGAGACCAGCCTGCCGATTATCCGCGCCTTCGCCGACGCCCGCGCACGATTCGCGATTCCGACACAGCCCTTGTGGGACCTGCTCGACGGCATGCGCATGGACCTCACGTGCGCGCGCTACGCGACCTGGGAGGAACTGGAGCGCTATTGTTACTGCGTTGCAAGCACGATCGGCCTGCTCTGCACCCCCGTACTCGGCTACGATGGCGCGGCAGAGACGTTGGATTATGCGGCGAATCTCGGCATCGCCATGCAACTGACGAACATTCTGCGCGATGTCGGCGCGGACGCCGCGATGGGCCGTGTCTACTTGCCGCTGGACGAACTCGCCGCTTTTGGCTACGACGAAGAGAAGATCGCCGCCGGCGTCGTGGATGATGCCTTTCGCCGCCTGATGGCCTTTCAGATCGCCCGTGCCCGCGGTCTCTACCGTGAGAGCACACCCGGTATCGCGCGCCTCCACCGTACGGGGCAGTTACCGGTGCAGACGGCGGCGACCCTCTACGGCGGCATTCTCGACCGCATCGAGGCGATTGATTATCACGTTTATACTCACCGCGCCGCATTGACGACATGGGACAAAGTCGCCCTCCTCCCCGCCATCTGGTGGCAGACCCGCATGCTGGATCGTCCGTAGCGTTCGGACGCATTTCCTGTCTGGCACACTCTGTATGCCGCCTCATTCGGGGTGATGAGATAGGAGATGCCCGATGGCAGCACCAAACGTTGTGCGGTATTCGCATATCGCCCGCAATCCAGACATTCTCGCCGGCGAACCGACCATCGCGAGCACGCGCATCGCCGTGCGCGATATCATCTTACAGCGAAGATGACGTACGCATGGCGCTCGGGCAGATGTCATAGGTGACGTCACAAACCTAGCCGATCACCTATGAGTTGATTCGTCCCGTTGTCCCCTTCGGTCACTCTCCTGCGGAGCGCGCCCAGTAGACGGGCGCCGCCGCACGCATGCTCTACCGGCGGAGACGCGGGGGAGGCGGCATCGCTCTTCTTGTCGCCACGCACCCGGATTGTACGGACGAGATTGCTGGACAGAAGAACGGATGTTCGCTATGCTCGCCTCGGTGCCTGACTGCATCATGGTGCATCGGTGATGCACGACATCGGCGCATCGTGTGGGGCGACGATGCAACCAGGGAGGGGTATATGCGGTCTCTTCTCACTTCCGCCGGCATCATGAACGCAAGCATCCACAACGCGCTGGTCGACCTGCTGGGCAAACCGATTGCCGAGGCCAGCGCCCTCTGCATCCCCACTGCGGCATACGGGCAACCGATGTCCACTCCTGGCGGGGTATGGCGGTTCATCAGCGGACACTCTGCCCAACCGATGTGCGAACTTGGTTGGAAGTCCTTGGGTATGCTGGAGCTGACCGCGCTGCCCAGCATCGCTGCAGAACGTTGGGTCCCTTGGGTCCAGGAGACTGACGTATTGCTGGTGAATGGTGGCGAGGCGACGTACCTGTGTCACTGGATGCGGCAGTCCGGACTGGCGGACCTCCTGCCGTCGCTGCGCGCG